>JABMNY010000042.1 GCA_013204385.1 Candidatus Uhrbacteria bacterium | reverse complement strand
CAACCATTGCACTCGCAGGAGCTGCACTTCTCTTACTCCTCACCATGAACGATCCTGAAAAACATCTTCATGAAGTAGAGTGGACAACTATTTTCTTCTTTGCAGGTCTCTTTGTGCTTGTGGTCGGATTGGAAGAAGTGGGCGCAGTACACATGCTTGCGGAGAAAATGATCGAGCTGACAAACGGAGATCCAACTACCACCATGTACGCTGTTCTCTGGGGATCAGCCATCTTCTCAGCCATTGTCGATAACATTCCGTTTGTGGCAACCATGATTCCACTCATCCAAAACATTGGTGAACTCACTGGAATTCCACTTGCTCCACTGTGGTGGGCACTTGCACTTGGTGCAGACATTGGAGGAAACATGACTCTCGTTGGAGCTTCTGCAAACGTTGTTGTAAGCGGAATGGCTCATAAGGAAGGTCATAAGCTTGGCTTCTTTGAGTACATGAAAGTAGCTGTTCCACTGACCGTCGTAGCCCTCATCATCTGTACAATCTACGTCGGTATTCGATATACCTAATACACTATCTCAAAAAAACAGTCATTACGACTGTTTTTTGATTTAAAAAAACAGACCCATTGCGTTAGGCCTGTGTGAGGGTGTTGATTCAGTTCTCTCTCAGAGGTGACGAGATAAGCTCCTCCATGCGAGCCCATCCTGCGTTAAGAACGGATTGAGCATCTTCACCCATTGTGGATTGGTGTTGCCAGATAGTCACCTGACCACGAATCCCGAGAAGTCCCGCGCCGTCATAGATGGTTTTGCCCCCACGCAAACCTCGCCAATCGATACAGACGAAGATGATGGGGTACCCTGGATGCGCATTCATCAAAACTTGCAGACCTCCACGCTTGGGCTCACGCAAGTGACGATACTTCGCACCTTCCTGCTCAATCCCATTGAAGCGGGTTCCTTCCGCAAAAAGTGCAACACTCGCCCGCATCTTCTTTGCAAGCTGAGACATTTCAAGAAGGCGATTTCTGTCGTCCTCCCTATTCTCTCGCGAAAGCAGAGCGTACCCTGAGCGGATGAATGATCCCCCAATCACCAAAGCATCCCCCATTTCACGCTTGATCCCCCAGAGCACACTCCTCAGTCGAAGCATTCCTATGACTTGCGCCATAATGAGTGGATCCAAGACAGTCCGATGATTGGCGATGATGATGCAAGGTTGACCAAGCTGGAACTGTTCCTCCACATGAATGGGCATCCGAATCCCCATCCACTTGAAAAGATACCAGGCATGAAAGCGAGACCAACTGAACTGCCAGTCCATCTCTGTTCGACGACGATCTTCTGGTGTTGCGCCTCGAAGCCTATCGATGAGCCATCGAAGAGGAAGGTCCAAAGCCATCAGGATGAACCCGCAGGCAAAGAACAGGAGTGGAATGAACCCGAGCAGTTTTTTGAGCATGTCACGAACTCCAGGAATGTCGGCGCGATCGTAACAAGGAACTCTTTTTCTGTAAACAAAAAAGCGGGGAAACCCCAATTTGATCCCCACAAGCATCCAGGACTACTTAAGAAATTTTCCTACCCAATAAATAGTGGAAGAAATGAGAAACAGAGGCAAAAACCAATCGAAATAATTTAAAAACCAAACCTCCCCTTGATAGACAAACTGAATATAGAGGAGATCGTATAAGAGAAAGGAAAAAAGAGCCGTTCCCATAACCGTGAAGACATCCTCTTCCTTATGTCCCCAAAAATAAAATCCAAATGCAACGCCAAATAACAAGATAAGGAGCAGATAATACACGCTCAAAAACAAAACATACGGGAGTTGATAAACTGCCTCAAGAGACGCTGTCGAAATGAGCCATGGAATAAATGTCGTGATTGCAACAACACCCATCCGCAGAATTCTTCGATCCATATGTAAAAAGCATACTCTGCAAAAGAACTCTTTTCAAATAAAATTGACAAAATCGCAATCTTTGTGTAATATCTACACGATATGAGCAAACATCACGCGTCCCCACAAAATATAAAAGTCGCTGTAGATACGGCCATTCTTCGCATTAAAGATGGAGTGATGCACGTACTTCTTATTCAAATGAAGAAAGCTCCCTTTCAAGGAATGTGGGCCATGCCTGGGGGGTTACTAGAAGACGACGAAAAATGTCTCCTCGCAGCTTCACGCATCCTCACAACACAGACGGGTCTGACAGACGTCTTCTTAGAACAACTCGCCACGTTTGATGATATTGATCGTGATCCTGCAGGAAGAGTCATGAGCGTGGCCTATGTTGCCCTGCTTCCTGATCAAGAAATAAAGCTCCACACAACAGACAAGTACTCAGACGTGCGTTGGTTTCCCGTGAAAAAACTCCCCTCTCTTGCCTATGATCACAAGCAGATTATCAAAGAAGCGATGGAACGTGTGGCAGGAAAAATTCAGTACACCAACATTGTCTGGAGTTTGCTTCCTCGTGAATTTACCCTCACAGAACTCCAGCAAGTCTATGAGATTATCCTTGGAAAGACGCTTGATAAGCGAAACTTTCGAAAACGGATCGAGGACCTTCAACTGATCAAACCAACAGGAAAAACACGAAGTGGGATGGCCCATCGTCCAGCAGCGCTCTATCAGTTCAAACATCGAAAACTTGAATATGTCCAGGTCATGTAACACCTGAAAAAGAGTGGGAAATCCCCACTCTTTACAATTCCATTTAGTAAGTTTATATAATACAAGAAGAGAGAGTCTTCCAGAGGGAACATGAAGATTAGAACACCTCTGGAAGACTCTCGACAAATCATTGACAAAAAGCCTGTTTTCCACTATTCTCTGCGGTCTGGCATGATCCGCCTGCGTAGCTCATTGTGAGCCCCTCAGACCCCTCCTGCCAACCTGGAGATCTCATGGAACACATTTATATCGGACATGGAGACTTCGCCCTCTTCGTAGACCTTATCGGAGCCTTCTTCTCAGGAGGCGGACTCCCTGTTCCTGGTGCCGAGGGTCTCATTCCACTCATCCTCGAAGGCACCAACGTGTTCCGTCCGGAACAGTGCATCGAGATTGGTGAAGAGCACCCGGTGGGCGCCGCCTACCTGCGGGACTCTTACATCGGCCGAGGGCAAGCTCCCTTGCACATCCGCGAAGTGAACACCGGAAAGGTAGAACTCGCAGAGCATGCCGTCTTCACCCAGGACGAACTGCGCGATTTCCTCGTGCGTCACACCTTCCAGCAGATGATGTTGTGGAACCGCCACGGCACCACTCCCAAGGAACGCAAGCTCCACCCGGATCTTGCCCACCTCGAGTTCCTGCTCCGCTTCACCAAGGGCACGGACCGACTGGTCCACTCGTATTCCGGCTTCTTCGATGACTTGATGCGTCATACGGGACTGGATGCAATCCTGCGTGCCAAGCATGCCAAGCACCTTTTCATCTTCGGCCTGGCCGGTGACTTCTGTGTCGGCTACACCGCCCTGCATGCCGCCTGGCTCGGCTACGAGGTCTACATGATCGATGACTGGTGTGCCAACATCGGCCTCCCGCCCATGGACGGCAGACCCGGCACCATCGAGGCCATGGATGCACGTCTGCACGAGGCAGGTGTTCGCCGCATCAGCTGGCAACAGTTGATGCGTGCTACCTGATCTCACAACGTCTCACACTTCCCTGCGGACGACTTACGGTCGTCCGCAGTGGAACTTTTTACAAGAGGTCTGCTCACGAACAGTTTTCGTGCTCAGATCCCTCCACACGAGCATTCCGCTCATGAGGAATCGTACATTCAACCCGAGGAGATCACTGTGAAAGACTTCAAGGCACGAATGGTCACGGAGAAGATCATCCAGAACTTGGCAGACGTAGACTTCTACAAGTTGACGATGCTCCAGTTCATCTGGTTCTTCTTCCGCAACACGCAGGTCATCTTCCGGTTCAACAACCGGACAGATGTGAACCTGGCCAACTACATCGATGCTGATGAACTCCGTCGTCAGCTCGAGCGAGTCAGGGCGTTGCACTTTCCCAAGTGGTGCGCTCGCAAGCTCAAGACGCGCTACGGAACGCTATTCCGGGACGAGTTCCTGAAATGGCTGGTCGAGCTGCAGCTGACAACCATCCCCAATGTCGTAGTCCAGAAAGGACAGATGGACATCCGAGTTCAAGGCACTTGGGCGGAGGTCATGCTCTGGGAGACGATCACGATGTGCATCGTCAACCGGCTGTACTTCCTCGCCAAGATGAACGAGCTCGGACTTAAGGAGTCGGACGTGCTGGCCGAAGGACACAACCGCGCGCTCCAGAAGTTCCTGCGCCTCGCGTCCTACCCCCTACTCTTCTTCGTCGACTTCGGCACGCGTCGTCGCTGGAGCTTCGCACACCAGCTCGCCGTCGTGAAGCTCGCCATGGCCACGGTGCCCGACCAGATCAAGGGCACGTCCAACGTGTACTTAGGGCTCAAGCTCGACCTGCCGCTCATCGGCACCATGGCGCATGAGCTGACCATGGCATTCCAGGCACTGTTCTGGGAGATGGACGAGGCAAACGACCGTCTCCAGTCCCAGAAGAAGCTGTGGCAGATGTGGCAGGAGTTCTACGGAGGCAAGCTCACCGTGGCCCTTCCGGACACCTATGGCAACGACTTCGGTCTGGAAGACTTCGCGGAGTTCGCCGCGACCTGGATGGGTCAGCGCCACGACTCCGGCGAGCCGATCAACTTCGGAGAGAAAGTGATCGCCTTCTACCAGCGTCTGCAGATCGACCCCAAGACCAAGCTCCTCGTCTTTTCCGACGGCCTCACCGACGAGTCGATGATCGAGCTCTGGATCCACTTCCACGAGCGCATCGTGGTCGCCCCGTTCGGCTGGGGTACCCACCTTACCAACGACATGGGCTTCGACCGCTGGTCCGATGGCAACCGCGGCCTTAAGCCTCTGTCGATCGTCATGAAACTGGTCGGCGTCTTCATCGGCGACGTCATCTACTGGACAGTGAAGCTCTCCGACAACCCAGCCAAGGCCACCGGCCCTCGTGACAAGGTCGAGCGCATCATGCGCAAGACCAGCTACGATCCTTCAGTTCACCTAGCTGTTGAATGCGTCGTCTGAACACAATCCTGTCTCACCCTGCCCTACTCGGCAGTCGTGTGGGACCTTTTCTCTGGTTCTCAACATGTTGTTAAGAACCGAAGTCAAAGGAATCCAGATGAAGCACAACGTAATCCTCGCCCCCGTCGATGTCCCTGATGTCGACAATCTTCTGCAGTTGTTTCGACTACTTGCGACCAACCCTCATGCCCGCATTTTGGCGCTTGTCACCGGGAGACCCGTTCATCCGGATCCCGATCACGAGGTGCAACTGTGGGACTGGGACCTCGCCTTCTCTCAAGATGTCCTCAAGGTGAATATCGGTCGCATGGGGCATTTGCTCAGAGGGTTTGGAAACAGAATCCAGTTCTTTGACGGTGGGATTGCTCCGCGCACTCCCGTCCCTCACTGGAAACATTTCCACGAGTATTACCGCATGGCGGATATCGATCCGATCCGTGCCCTTCACCTGTGCCAAATGAAAAGCATGACGGAACTTGTGAGAATTCTACTTGCCTGTCCCGACGCTTCTGTTCCTATTGTAGTCGGAGGACCCATGACAGGTCTTGCGCAGGTTATGAATCGCGACCCGCGTGTGGCACAGAAGTTCTCAGAACTCCACGCCATGTTTGCTACGTGGGGAAAATCGAAAATGATGAGCCTGGACGGGACTTCACGCAATGGGAAGCAGTTCAACGTGGAATGCGATCCTCAATCTGCTCACCATGTTCTGAATGGATTATCTTGCCCGATCCATCTCCTCCCAACGGAAGTAACTCGTGTAAAGGCCATTGGATTCTGGGAGTTGAGCGACTTGCAAGCTACGCTTCCAAGAACGCAGCAAGCCCACGAATTCCTCCAACTTTACCATCTCTGGTATCACTATGTCGTTTTACCTCAACGTGATAAAAATCCAGATGAAATGATCTTTACTCATGATCTTGCAGGCGCTCTCTCTCTCTTGATCCAGTCTTGAGAGAACAGATCTATGAGATGGTTCCGATCAAAGTTCTGCGTATTCCACACCTGGCTCAAGAAGCAGAACATTGGGGCAAAGTCCTCATGTCCCCAACCAAAGAACGAACAAACACCTTCTCCACCAAGAACATCAAACCAGGCGGAGCGGATGTCTACTTGAGAGCTCTACACGACATGTTTTTGTAGAGTCCTTCCAACGTCGGTGAGATCTTCTGACCCCTTTTCACTGCTGTACGAGAGTCAACTCGCGCAACAGTTCCAAAGGATAGAACATGCTCCCAAAGATCATTTACATTGGAGAGTTCGGACATGATCCGGACGAAGAAGGTTCCTTGCTCTTGCTCATTAGTCTGCATCTTGCGGGCAAAATTGAGCTCATCGGAGTGATCGCCAATCGAGCACCAGCCATCAAGCGCGCAAGACTCGCACGTGGCACCCTGGACGTCTTCGACCTTCAATCCATCCCTGTTCTGGTCGGCACAAATGCCAACCAGTCTATTCGCGAAGATGATCATGTGCAGTTTGCTTGTGAGTACCTCTCTGGCAATGTTCACTGGTCTTTTCCTCATTTCTCAGAATTCTGGGGACTGATTGAGGACCAGCCGAATCAGAGCGTGGCGGTCATCTGTGCCTCAGGACTCACGGACATGTACCAGCTCCTGCGTCGTGGTTCCAACAAAGCATTTCACGATCTGAATCTCTTCCAACAGAAGGTCTGTCGCGTCACCATCATGGGTGGTGTTGTGACGGACAAGAACGAAATTCTTTTGGATGAAGATGGGCGTGTCATGCCAACCTGGTCTGCCACAAACAATCAGCACGACGAGCTTGCAGAGTATGTCTACACACAGCTCCAGCGCATGGGGATTGAACTTCATATCGTGAGCAAGCATGCAGCCTATACAGCACGCATCCCTCGCGACACCTATGATCAGCTTCGTCTCACCAATCATCCGGTTGGTCGATGACTCGCCTTCGTACAACGCTCCATGATCCAGGACTTGTGGTGGCGGTGCAATCTTCCTGCTGATTGCTCACACCGAGATGGTCTTCCACCGATACTTGATCGCAAATGGTTCTGTGACCGCTTCTGTGGTGGAAAAGATTTGTCTGAGATAACGGAAATGGACGAAATTTGGAGCGAAATCGAGTGCTTCTTCCTCTATGACCAACTTTCCGTCATGCTTGCCATCCCAGAAGTCTCACAAGAGCATTTCGCACCTGTGCACATTCAGTTGAGCAACGGTGGCAATGTGTACGTGGTGGGCGTCAGAGATGAAGCAAACCAGGTCATTAACGGTCCAGCCACAGCTGACTGGCTTATTGAACGCATGCTTGAACCCCTCAAGCATCGGACCAAACGCGCGTAAACTTCAGAATCACAAACCAGCTTGTCTCACTTTTGCTTCACTGCGAATAGGTGAGACCTTTTTTTCGGGACTCGACCTGTTGTCGAGAGCCGAATTCAAAGGAGATGCCCATGTTCCAGTTCATCGAAACACTCTTCAATCGGTTCCTTCGACTGGAGCGTTGGAGCCGGGATGAAAAGGATATCTTTGTCGTACGCGTCAGTGACTCCGTCTCAGGACTCCTCTACGACCAGGTAAACGATCGTGTGCTCTTGATCCGTCAAGGTCGTGCCCCCATGGTGCGTGATGACAACCCAGATGGTCACATCACCGAACTCATCGCAGGGCGCTTCGACGTATCCCTCGGAGCTCGCGCGCTCTTCGTCAAAGAAGCGCTTGAAGAAGCGGGAGTCACACTCAGAGAGGAGGACGTCGTTCTTCTCAATAATGGAAATCCTCTCGCTGTCTCGCCTGGCGTCCTCACAGAGCGTGCATACCTTGCCTTCGCCATCATCATCCCGGCCATGATCGACGACCTGGGCGACACAGGAAGAGGATGTGCAGATGAAGGAGAGGATATTGAGCGCGTCTGGATGGATGCCGATCACTTCTGCAATACGATTCATGGCGACCTCCGAGTCTTCACACTCGCGCTCTACCTCAGGCTCCTGCGCGAGACCATTCCATGAATGACAAGCAAAAAAGAAAAGCACGGAAAACGGCTGTGCTTCTCATCGGAATGTTTGTCTTCGCTGGAATCATGGGAGAACTTGGAAACGTGCTTGCGCGTGCCAACAATCTCAAAAACAGGATCCTTCGACGCCCCCCAACTGAGCCCCCTTCTGAGACATAAGTCCAGAAAAACATTCTCCTCCTGTCCCCGACCACCACTGGCTCGGGGCTATTACACGAGTTGACGAATCCTTCGCCGACTCGTGGGATAATCGATCCCATGTCCTAGATCAACACAAAGGTGACCTGTCATGACCCTCAATCCTACCAATGCCGAAGAACGAGCACGACTCGTCGACTGGCTCCGCGATGAAATCACAAAGACCTATGTTAAGGGAGTTCTGGTCGCAAACAGTGGCGGTGCAGACTCGGCGTGTGTGACCAGTCTGTGCGTGGACGCGATTGGACCCCGTCGCGTTCTCAACGTGACGATCCCGATCGCATCAGCTTCCTACGCAGCGGTCGATGCAACGCGCATCGCTGAGTGGCTTGGAGTTGAGATTCTAGAACTCCCGATGGACAACACTCTCGAGATGTTCCTGAGCGATTCGAAGGCTGAAGAGCATCCAGCTTGGAACAAGCTCTCCAACAAAGAACAGGCCGTCGCCAAGGGGAATGTCAAGGCACGTCTGCGCACCACCATGGCCCGTTTCTGGGCCGAGGTGCACGGATACCTCTTCATCAACACCTGCAACTGGTCGGAGACGGTCGTCGGCTACGACACCAAAGGGGGTGGTGATGCAGATGGTGATCTGTGTCCGATCATTCAGTTCGTCAAGTGGGATATCTGGGAGCTTCTGCGACTCAGGGGAGCTCCGCAGTGGATTCTGGACAAGACCCCCTCTCCTGACCTGGAAGCAGGCCAGACCGATGAGGGTGACCTGGGAATGTCCTATGCGACCCTCGACATCTTCGCGGGAACCTTCGCAAGCGGTGGAATGGACGCGGTACTGACGCTCTCGGCAAGCCCCGAGCGTGATCGCTTCATCTCGCTCTACATGGCAAGCATGCACAAGCGACTTCCCCCGCCCTCCTTCCAGCGCGAAGGATTCATCCACAGCACCTGATCCTTCCAGGATCACGCCCGCTCACTGCCCACTGGCACTGAGCGGTTTTTTCTATCTAAATAAAAAACCCGTCGCGAAGCGAGCGGGTAGAAGAAGTGCCTATCGGCACGTCACGTTGGGAAGAAGGATAGATCCGTCAGACTGCACCTCATAGATGAGAATGATGTCATCTTGTGCATAAGAGCATTCACCAAGATCCGTCATCCCAGACGATTCTGGATCGATCACATGTCGATGCACGATCTCATCTCGAGGAGATCCTCTGACGATATCGAGTGTCAATTCCACAGAACCGGCTCGCTTGTAAGGGAACAGCGCAACAGCCCCTCGTCGATGCTTTCTGCCATCTTGGTCTGAACCGACACTGCAGACACATTTCTCAGTCGAATCGCTTTTATATCAAAAAAAGGACTTTAGTCCTTATCGGAACTGGTTCTAGAACCAGCCAACTGCCTGAGAAGGCCAGTTGTCAGGATTGTTCGACCATTTCCGATCGTGCGCCAGATCACGCTTCTCCCACGAAGAGAGACTATCTTCGTCTTCCCAACCTGGACCCTGTTGTCCCTGAGGAGCACGCTCCCACAGCTTCTTTGCCAAGAACAGGGTCAGGAGCTGCTTGAGAATCATCAAGCTGAGAAAGAGCACCGGGTGAATGAGGACGGTCAGTAGAATTGAACTCTGCATTCCGATGATCCACCATTCAAACTGCCGAACAGTCTTTTCGTATTCGTTGCTCTTCATTTTTGCCTCGCTATCAGGATTCATGTGATCTCCATGTTGTGCACCATGCACAGATACATAGACTACTCGATAATCTCGACTTCGTCAAGACATAAAAAAAGTACCCACACATGTGAGTATTTTTTAGCGCCTCCCGAAAGGATGGGTAGCTCAATAAGTGGATCAACGGCGGCTCTGACGTTTCTTTGATGCTCTGAGCACATACGTCTGTCCTGACATACATCGATGAAGGCAGAAAATCCACCAGGTCGTGTGCAAGTACAGGCGGGAGCCGTCAGGGTCCTAACCTTGCGTTGACACAAGAAGTAAGGACCTATGAGAATGCTTATGTTTAGAGCACACCCATCCAACCAAGAGGCCTATTAAACGTACCACTCTGACAGAATTCTGCAATCCAATCAAGAGTCACTTACACACGGATCTTACACAGATTATCCAGAGGAATTGCACTTATTCTAAAACTTCCACTACAAATGCGTCTCCAAATAATGAATTTGCGTACCTCCGAAATGTCTCTGAATCTTTTGAAAGAAGAAACGTAAGTTTTCCTGATCCTGAAAGATCAAACTGCTGGATCACTTCCTCCGAAACAGCATGAGCAGGATCCACAATTACAACAGGATGTGAAACCCCTTTCTGAAGCTCGCTCGTAAGAATATCTTTCACAAGTGGAAAATGGGTACATCCAAGAACAAGCGTTGAAATATTTTCTTGTGAACAAGATGAAATAGCTGGCTTAAGAATCTTTATGATCTCGTCCTGTCCTGCTCCACGTTCAATTGCGAACGCAAGTTCTGGGACAGCGAGCATCGAGACCTCCATTCCTTCTTGCTGAAATGTCCGTTCGTACAATCCTGATCGAACGGTCGCTTCTGTCGCAATCACCAAGATCTTTTCATGGGCTGTTTTTTTGACCGCCCGCGCTGAGGGACCAACCATCTCAATAATGTGACCTGGAGCCTCTCCAAACATTGAAACAATCGGCTGAATAACAGACACAGAGACACTATTACATGCTGCCACAAACTGGCTCGCCCCCCGATCATGAAGCATTGTCATTGCGTTGACTGTAAGAAGAACTAGTTCTTCTTTTGACTTTGGTCCATAGGGAGCATTTGCAATATCCCCAAAATACAAGACATCCGCCTCCGGTACTTTCGCCCGAAGTTCTTTCAACACACTCAGTCCCCCGACTCCTGAATCAAATAGTCCGATCATATGGTTTGAGATGCGCTTGTAAAACTCGCAAACTATTCTTCCAAGTAATGGCATCTAAGTCTTCCTTAGAATACCCCTCTTTTATTAATGCGTCCCATAAACGTGGTAGACACTCAATAGAATCTAACTGGTCTACATGGCCGGTTATGATTCCGCCAAAATCTGTTCCCATCGCAATATGATCAATCCCCATCACTTGCCTAAAATGATTTATCTGCTCGACAACATTCTGGATACTGGCATGATCTGTGCCAGTAACATAGGTACGTGCTAAGAATACACCGACCACTCCACCTGTCGCTGCGACTTGTTTAAGTTGTTCATCAGTATAGTTGCGGGGATTTTGACATATCACACAGGCATTTCCATGACTAATAAGGATCGGACGTCGTACAATCTTTGATGCAGCTTCAAACGTAGGACGATTCATATGTGCAAAATCGACAATCATCCCCTTATCTTCGCACCAACGAATCAGCTTCGCTCCTAAATCAGTCAATCCAGATTTAGGATCTTTTGTTCCGCCCCCCAAACTATTTGTAAGATTCCATACAATTCCTAAGGACCGCCACCCCAAATCATACCAACGCTCTAACATTTCCCAATCGTTATCTGTAAAGGAATTCAATCCTTCTATATGCAAAATCAGACTTGTGTGATGCTCTTTGTTTAATGCAGGTAGTAATTCATTGGATGTTCGAATAAGAGAATACTGACTGCTCTTTTGACAACGACTAACATACTCTTGAAAGTCGGCTTCGATCATCATGTTCGTGATCGGATCAAGAAAATTTTCATCTAATGGAACTGGAAAGGCTGTTGCTACAACAACTTTTACCTGAGAAGCGACCAACATCTCAAAATTGGTTTGCCAATGATCTGGATAAAGATCACGGCGATTAATATGAAGAAGTAAATCTTGATGAAGATCAATGAGTTTTGGTAAATGTAACATAAGAAAATAAAAAGGGATGAAGGTGATGCGTGCCCACCTTCATCCACGTGAATATCAACGTACAGAAATCCGTCGCTGACGCTCCCCCTCAGTAATCAAGGCGTTGATCTGAGTGATCGGTGCCTCTACGGCCCAGGGATGAATAAAGAACCTTCTACCCGCAACAATGTCGTGTTGCGTGAACGTGTTTGCCATAGTGATGTCATAGAAGACCTCTGGTGCAGCAAGAGCCGCATCACGAAATCGATGCACATCCCTATTTTTCTCCGACGCACATGTGATGATGACTTGTGAACGGCTTGGACCCGCACGCTGAATGCGTTGTCCACGCAGAACATTGTTCTTAGAGAGGGCAAGCCATGCATCTACTAGCTCATCAATCCTCTGTCGCGCATCCTCATCACCAGCAAGACGAACGCCTGCTACCGGAATCAGGTTGAACTCCAGAGACTCAGAGAGACGCATCTCTGCATGAAGAGCTTCGTAGAGTTCTGCAAGTTCAGACTTCATGTTCCCGATATAGTTCACCATATCAGGTCCTGAGAGATGGTAGACGCAGGCACAGTTTGTTTTAACAGCTTCGACTACAGCATGAATGATCACATTCAGGATGTTTGGAATCAATGCACCTGAGTCCATATCTGTCAGTCCGAAGATTCCGAGACTGAGGACATCAGCCCAGTTATGAATAGGACTATTGAGATGAACACGATCTCCAAGGTTGGTTACCTGATGTGTCCAGACAGATGGCTTGTAGACCGTCACCAGCTCAAGTAAACGCAAGACGACATTTTGGTGCTCACGCAGGTAGTCTGAGTAAACAACACAATCAGCCGTTGGCAACGCCTGAGACATTGCCTCCATGTGACAGTCGATCAGCTTACGTCCTAGAGAGAAGCTCTTCAACCTCTCGCTAGGACGATCAATCACAGCGTGGGTTGTCAACTTGCCCCCACACGCGATCTGTTCCGATCTACCCCCCAAAATGGTCAGGTGGGGATGAAAGTTTGCGTCTCGTTTTCCAAGTGTCCGATCATAGAAGTTCATCTGTATGCCCATCGCAGCAACAGCCAAGTTGTTCGGATAGACATTTCCTACATGAGGCGTCTTTACGACAGAGAATCCCTGATTTCTCAAGTCTCTCAAGCTTGAGAATGAGAGATCTGATCGCACACAAACCTTGAATGACATGCACTCTCCGGTACTTTACTTGAAGGACCTATCGTTGCCCCTACTTTGTTAAAGAAGAGGGAACGAATAAATATTTCAAGTAAAAAACCATCGCTTTTTACGGCGATGGTTGCAATCATTTGTTTCTAAAATGACTTCTTATTGCATACCACCGCTCTTCCCAAGAATAAAGATAATCCCAAAGAATGAGACCACGAGTCCGAGAAGAGTTGAGAGGTTGTATGTATGTGTAGAAGACATATCAAATCTAAAATGAAGGTAACATGAGTCTAAAAATGCGTCAAATGTGACGGTGAATAACCTAAGTCAATTAAAAAAACGAGACTCTTCATCTCGTTTTTTTAAAAGATTAAATCCCCTCTCCAAATACGAAACGATCTGTGATCTTTTCGTACTCAAAAATTTCTTCCTCTGAAAAAAATCGTTTGATTTCTGCTTCTGCGGCTTCAACTGAATCTGATGCGTGAATGAGGTTT
>JABMNY010000041.1 GCA_013204385.1 Candidatus Uhrbacteria bacterium | reverse complement strand
AGCTAATAGGGTAAGCTCGTAACATACTAAATCTGAGTAATCTTTTTTTCTAAACTCAACCCAATAGTTTATCTATTACATTTTGCATTTAGAAAACAAAAAACACCAGATAAACTGATGCCTTTTGATGGCTCGGGGGGAGGGATTCGAACCCTCGACCCATTGGTTAACAGCCAATTGCTCTGCCGCTGAGCTACCCCCGAATATTCAATTCTTCATAAAGAACGAGACGAGTATAACAAGGAATAATGCCTGATGCAAGACCGTGACTGAAGTAGTGTTATAATTCGATTATGTTTACATTCGTGAATGATTTTTTGCGGTTTCGATCGATAAAGCGATTGTATGTTCGCTATGAGCGGTTTCTTGTTCCGGGAATGCTTTTGTTAGGTGTTTTAGTTGATGTTGTCACATTTAGAACGATACAAATTCATACAGCTCTGATGATATTAGGTCTTTACGCAGTGCTTGCGGGGATCATGATTGGGGTTATTCACTGGTACGATGCCACCAATCATCTTATTGAGAAGCCATCAAAGACTGCCTACCTTCGTGTGCTGGCTCCTCTGATTGTGCAATTTACATTCGGAGCACTCCTGAGCGCCTCTCTCATTTTTTACTGGTTCTCAGGATCCTTTGCGGTGTCATGGCCGTTTATTCTTTTGTTGATCTTTTTAATGGGAGCAAATGATGTCTTCCGTGAGTATTATCTGAGACCATTCGTCCAGTTGAGTGTGTATGCGTTCATTCTTTTTTCAGTATTAGCTGTTGCGCTCCCGTTTGTATTTCACTCACTTAGTGCGTGGGTTTTTATTCTGGCAGGCGGAATAAGTGCATTCATTATTTTCCTCTATCTCAAAATACTGTTTCAAATCAGACCTGATCTTGTGCGACTTAGATCAGTACTCTCGATTTCGATTTCAAGTATTTTTCTCCTCATGAACGTGCTTTATTTTCTCAATATCATTCCACCAATACCACTTTCGCTCACAGACTCAGGTGTGTATCATTTCGTTGAACGATCTGGTTCTCTCTATCTGGTCTCCTCGGAACAGGAATCTTTTCTTGATACCGTGATTCCACGACAGACAATTCATACCGCTCCAGGAGAACGTGTGTATGTCTTCACCTCAATCTTTGCTCCTCTGGAACTGAACACAGAAGTTGTTCATCATTGGCAACGCTATGAAGCAGGGGAGGGATGGGTAAGTGTAAATAGATTGAATTACTCGATTAGTGGGGGAAGGCAACGTGGGTATCGAGGTTATTCGTATATCACGCATTATGAGCCTGGTAAGTGGCGTGTTGATGTAGAGACTGCTCGAGGACAGGTCATTGGACGTGTAAGCTTCAGTATCGAGAAAGTTGATGCATTGCCTAGTTTGATCATCTCAGAAAAATAAAAGGACTCCGGTTAGGAGTCTGCGTTGAGTGGTTCTACGAATTGCGACCATACCTGTAGTAGATGTATCCGTTCTCTATGTGCGTATAGAGCGAGGCACATGCCAAGATCATGGCGATCGTAGCACTCAGGTTGATGACCGTGTGTGTCAGGCTGAGTGCCGTAAGTGGGTTCTCTCTGTGAAACAGAGGTTGTGTGCTGAACACGAGAATCGCGACGAACACGACCTCAGCGTACACCTTGTACTTTCCCCATCGATTTGCACCGGCATTGCCCAGTTTGAGTCGAAGCTTGATGGGGCGGATTACAGTAAGAATTGCGGCGAGGATCGTGATCAGTATGGCAACGCCTCGATCAACGTGATCAGTCCCGACCGTCCAGAGAAGCCCTAGGAACCGAACCTTGTCGACCAGTGGGTCCAAGGCACGACCGAAGTTGGTGACTCCGCGATAGTTGATGATGTTCCAGAGAGTGAGATGTGTCTCCTCCTCCGGAGTCATGACAGGTTTGTCTCCTTGTTGATACCGCGCAAGACAGCCATCAAACCAGTCCGTGAGGAAACTCAGAATGAGGAGTCCCACGGCAATTGAGTAGAAATGGAGACCGAAGAGGATGATCGCAAGTACAGCGGAGGCACCACCAAAGATGGTGATCCAGGAAGGGGTTGTGAAGTTGAGGAACCAGCCTATTTTCTCTGAACTACGCATGCAAAACTCCTGCATCTCTAGTATTTAACATATATCCGATTTATTGAAAAGCACTCCTTGCTACAGTTGAAGTGAAGATTTTCTTTTGAAATTTTGATAGAATACTATCCTATGCAACTCTCAGAAGAGATGTGGAGAGAAAAGCTCACTCCTGAACAATATCGTGTGCTCCGTCATAAGGGGACTGAGGCGCCATTTACAGGAGAGTTTTACTTGCACCATGAAGATGGGATGTATCATTGCGCTGGGTGTGATGCTCCTCTTTTTGCCTCAGGAAGTAAATTCGATTCGGGATGTGGATGGCCAAGTTTCGATGAGGTTGCTGATTCTGAAGTTATCCAGCTGATTGAAGATACCTCCCTTGGAATGCATCGTACTGAAGTCGTCTGTGCTTCCTGTGGGGGGCATTTAGGACATCTCTTTCAGGATGGACCAACACAAACCGGAAATAGATTTTGTATCAATTCTACTGCGTTAAATTTTTCAAAGAAGCACGTATGAACGAATCTGTAGGAATTATATTCATTGCTTTTGCAGGGTTTCTTCTTGCGGTGTATCTGCATCATAAAAAGAAACGAAAAAACGAACCATTCATCTGTCCATTACGAGGGAATTGTACAGAGGTCATGCACAGCGATTACTCAAAATTTTTAGGAATTCCTGTGGAGGTTCTTGGAATGGTGTATTACGCCCTTCTTGCGGTGGGGCATGGCTTAAGTCTTGTGAATATCGGAGAAGGTTGGATTGATGCTTTGCTCTTACTTGTTTCTTCTTCTGCCTTTCTATTTTCCTTGTACCTTACTTCAGTTCAAGTTTTTACTCTTAAAAAACTCTGTACGTGGTGCTTGCTTTCTGCACTCTTTTGTTTGTCTATTTTCACACTCTCACTCATATCGTTCACCGACATCGTTGTTCCTTTACTGTTTCACTATCAGAGTGTGTTGGATGGATTACATCTGTTTGCCGTTGGTCTTGGGACGGGGATTGCAACGACAACGACCGTATTCTTCTATCAGTTTTTGCGAGACGGACGAATTTCTGAAGACGAATCTCGAATACTCTCTGTCTTATTTGAGTTAGGATGGGTTTCGCTCGGGCTGTTACTGATCTTTAGTTGGAGCATGTTTCTTTCTGATCCACTTTGGTTACTTCACATCTCAGTCTTCACAGGAGAATTTCTTGCTTCTCTCGGAGTGATTCTGGGTACGGGATTCTTAACCTTGAAAGTGATTCCAAAACTGTATCTTATCTCTTCTGGACAAGATCATGTACATAGGGATGGTGAAGTTCTCTTGGCACGAAAGCGCATCTTCATGGTTGGGCCCGTGAGTCTTGTCTCTTGGTACTTAACGTTCTTGCTCAGTTTGTTTCCAGATACGTTTTCGATTCCGTTTGAGTTTATTTTAATCGGGTATCTCAGTATTTTACTTTTTTCTGCGACGCTCGGTTATCTCATTTATAGTCGTCTGATTTTGCCTCGTAATGCATAAATATGTTTGATGCTATTTCTCTCATCTTTCCAGCCTTCATTGCGGGGATTCTAACGTTTCTCGCTCCGTGTACATTACCGCTCGTCCCGGCCTACCTTGGATTCATTAGTGGGGCCTCTGCAAAAGAACTTCAAGACCCCGAAAAATACCCTGGTATTCGTAGACGTGTTTTTTTGAATGGTATTTTCTACACGCTCGGTTTTAGTGCCGTGTTTGTGGGGTTGGGGCTCTTGTTTGGTCTTGGGGGTTCTGCTTTTGCAAAATACGAAGTCGTACTTACTCGCATGGGAGGCGCATTCATCATTTTTTTTGGTTTGTATCTCATTGGGATTCTTGAAAAAATTCCTCAGCTACGTCAAGTGCTTTCAGCAGAACATCGGATGAAGCTCCCTCAATCGCTCAAACCAGGAAGCCCAACGAGCTCTTTTATTTTCGGAGCAACATTTGCGTTTGGATGGACGCCCTGTGTAGGACCGATCTTAGGATCGATTTTATTTCTTGCTTCATCAACAGCAACAGCTTTTCAAGGAGGTCTCCTCTTAGCTGTCTTTTCATTAGGACTTGCTATTCCATTCTTATTGATTGCGCTGGCGATCGGACATGCAAGCACGGTCATTCATAAACTCACAAAAGTTCTCCCTTATATTTCGTTTATCGGAGGAGCATTTCTTATTTTCTTAGGGGTTCTCTTGCTTACAGATTCATTATCCATCTGGTTATCATGGACCTATCAGTTCTTCGGCGTATTTCAATATGAACGATTACTCGACTTTCTTTAGTCCACAGGGTTCTCGATTACAATAAATGACTGTGTTATACTGCCGATCGTTATGAAAAAGTCTTTTTTTTGGGCCCTTATTGCCCTCGTATTTCTCGGAGCAGGATGTTTTAGACAGACTGAACCAATAGATCTTGAAGAGGTTTCCTCAACAATTGATCGAGATTCGATCTTGTTTGAAGCACAGAAAAATGGCCTTATTATGAATGAGGAGGAGATTCAGACAATGTCATCCCTAAACCCGACAGAAGACTCTCTTAATCAAACTCCAACCAATATTGATCGCTATTTGCAAGCGGATGTTATTGGATGGAAGTCTGCTGCTTTGGCTGATGTAACTGGAGGAGGAAGTTTTGGGATCGCCCACGCACAGTATTTGAATGGAACGTATACAATGGTGGTAACCATGGGGAATCTTACAGATCCTGCAGATGATTATTTTTATGAAGGTTGGATCGTTCACCGTGGAACGGAATTCTCTGTAATGAGTACAGGGCGCGCAGTTAAGACAGGGGATGGATATGCAAACGTCTATCTTTCCAAAGCAGATCTTAGTGAGTCAGACTTCTATGTATTAACACTAGAGCCTGATGATGGGAATCCTGCCCCAGCAGAACATATCCTTGAAGGAACATTCAAATAAAAACACCCCCGATGCATCGGGGGTGTTTTTCTTATGGTGTATTTGTTGTGTAGATCATGAGTGATTGTCCGTTTTTAAGTGGAACAATTGTTGAGTCGTGAACATACGTTTCCTCCTCAGTTGGGTCTAGGCGCGTTCCTTCGTCTGGGTACCAATCCAGTCCGTTCTTAGTCCACATAGAAACGATTGAGGCTTCTCTTGGATGAAACAGCATGAGGTGGAACTTATTCTCGATCCAAACACCGTTTGATGGCACGTAAGACTTTCCGTCATAGGGGAAGCTTGTGAGTCCATAAACCTCAAAGATGACTCCGTCTGTACTTGTCAGATGCCAAAGTTCATCTACACCTTTATCAGAGAGCGCATACATATGCCAAGTGTCTCCGATCTTGAAGGTTGTTGAGTCTAGTGCTTGTCGATCTGGGAGCGAAATAATCACCCCTTTGTATTCAAAGTTGATTCCGTCCATGCTTTCCCCGTAGTAGATACTTATGTTTCCCCCTGTTTGACTACTTGTAAAATACATGCGGAATGTTCCGTCATTAAGGAGAACAACATCTGGGTCAGCAGGGAGGTGTAGAGATTCTGCGCCGTTCATTTCAATATAGTGATAGGTCCAACTAACTCCATTGTCTTGTGAAATTGCTACGGCAGAAGAATTCAACCGGTCCCCAACTACCCATCCAGAGTAATAAAGATAGAGTGTTCCGTCTTGTGTAACAACGGCGTCAGGAACGTTTGCTTGGTCGGAAATCCATCCTGAATTTGAAACATACGAGAGCCCATCGTAGGAGATCGCTGTTTGAAGACGACGTTCAAATGGACCCTGCGTCGACGCATCTTCGTCATTAGGGGCAGTTGCTTTTCCTTGTGTTGGGACAAAGTCGCTTATAACTTTTGGTGCAGGAGTGCATCCTAAACCAAGAAAGAGAAGGGTTGAGAGAAGGAGAGTAAATTTCATACTGTGTGAGTGTATCAAAAGTGATCAATGTTTGAAATAGAAAACCTCAGAGATTATTCTGAGGCCTTTTTTTCTGCTTTTACAATGCGGATCGCTTTTGCTTTTCGGCTATTACTGAGCTGTACTTTGCGGGCTGCTTTCCATGTCGTAAAAATCTGTTTTCGTTTACCAGGCATATATTTGTTGATTTCGTGCCAAGTATAGGCAATAGAAGGGATTTCGTCAAGCATGGAGGTCATCCACATGCCCACACTCATGAGAGTAGTCGATGGAGCATAATTCCTGTAAAATAGAGGCATATGGATAGTACTTTTTTTCTTGAGCTCATTCATCCAGGTCAAGTATTGTTTGCTCTTACTATTTTGTTGTTTGGTTCTGCGTTTACTCTCAGTTTTTTAATTGGATCAAAAGCACAAGTTGTTCGACCGCTAATCGGTGTGTTGTGTATCATTCTGTTTCTCTTATTGGGAACAGTCGCGATTGAGTTTAGTGCGGCTGCAACTCCTTCTTACACATACGGAGCGTTTGCATCGTTGTCAGCTGCATTGTCGACACATCGATGGCTTCTGTATCAGCTTCCCATTATCTTGACGCTTGTGAGTGTTCTTGTGCTTTCGGTGTACCAAGAAAAAATTACGGATTCACACGCTCGGCAGTATCGAACGATCGTGATGATTTCTATTGCGATCAGTTTTGCGAGTATGCTTGGAATCACCTTTGAATCGATTATTTAGTATGTTGAAATTTTTCAAAAACCGCGTCCATGAATCATTCGCACTTGCTGCCGTATTAGCTGGATCGATTGCGCTCCACGTTGCTTGGATAGATAACCTTCTTGTTTCTCGATCATCGATCTTTGCAGAGTGGGTAACACTCAATCCTGAAATAGGTCCCATCTCTGGAATTTACGTGGATGTGATAGGGGCATTTTTTGTTTCACTCTTGTTAAGTGCGGGAGTATGGAAAGGAAGAGATGTGTCTCACTGGAAAGACCGAGTGTTTTGGTTTTTTATTGTTTCTATTGTTGTATTTTTACTCATGACCCTTCCGTTCATTTACGGCTTTGCGGTGATCTAATGTTTTAGGTAGACTTGAACGCATAAGTTCTTGTTTTATTTTGCTATGGAAATATCAGTACAAAAAGGAGCTATCATTTCGCAGGTGTGTGATCTCTTGGTTCTGCATGCGTTTGTGGGAGAGAAGGAGCTTGAAGGGGAGTTGAAACTTGTTGATGAGGCACTTGCTGGAAAGCTTTCAAAATACATGAAGGAAGATTCGTTTAAGGCAAAAGCAGGATCGAGTTTCCATTTAAGAACGCAAGGAGAAATTACTCCTAAACATATCCTTGTGTTAGGACTTGGAAAAAAGGAAAATTTTGATATTGAAGCGATTCGCCAAGCTTCTGCTGTTTCTTTAAACATGGCAGGAGGAATCAAAGCAAAAACAATTGTTTCAACGATCCACGGAAATGGAGTAGGGGAATTGAACGTTGCTGACTGTGCACAGGCGATGGTAGAAGGAGCGCGTCTTGCGGGGTATCGGTTTGAAACGTATCGGAAGCCCTCTAAGACAGATGTTCAAGTGAAAAAATTTGATCTCTTCGTTACAAATGCAAAAGATGCACGATTGGCCGAAAAGGGGATTGATTCTGGAAATCTATTTGCAAAAGGAACACTGTTTGCGAGAGATCTTGTGAATACTCCGGCGCAAGATATGTATCCAGAAAAATTGGTCGAGGCAGCAAAGGAGATCGCAAAAGGAAAAGGGACCATTCGTGTCCGCGTGTATGATCGCGAAGCTCTTAAACGTATGGGGGCCGGAGGGATTTTGGGAGTCGCGCAAGGCTCTGATCATCCGCCTTATATGGTGCACATGATCTATAAGCCAAAAAAGGCAACAAAAAAACGTGTTGCGCTTGTTGGGAAGGCTGTTACGTTCGATTCAGGTGGACTTTCCTTGAAGCCTGCTGAGTACATGATGACGATGAAAGTCGATATGGGTGGGTCTGCTGCCGTACTTGGAGCGTTTTCTGTGATCGACGAGGTGGCGCCAGCGTGCGAGGTACACGGAATCTTCGCAGCTGTCGAAAACATGCCAAGCGGCAAGGCAATGCGTCCAGGAGATGTGTTAACCGCCATGAATAAAAAAACCATTGAGGTGCTAAATACAGACGCCGAAGGACGTTTAACACTCGCAGACACACTTTGTTTTGCGGTGAAGCAAAAGCCTCAAGCAATTATTGATCTCGCGACGCTTACCGGGGCGTGTGTGGTTGCGCTCGGTGAAGAGTATACCGGCGTGATGTCGAATAATGACGTGCTTACGCAAAAAATTCTTGAGGCGGCAGAAACGGCTGGAGAAAAGATGTGGCGTCTTCCGCTTGAAAAAAACTATAGAAAACTATTAAAGAGTCAGGTTGCGGATATGCAAAATATTGGTTCACGTTGGGGAGGAGCCCTTACGGCTGGTCTGTTTCTTGAAGAGTTTGTAAACAAGACTCCGTGGGCGCATTTGGATATTGCAGGTCCTGCGTACGCTGAACGAGATATTGATGCGTATACAAAAAAAGGAGCAACGGGTCATGGGGTGCGTACACTTCTGACGTATCTTAAAAACGTCTAGATATGTATTCGCTTGATGAGAAATTTAGAAAGTTAGTGCTCGTGTGTACAAATAATCGCGAGGACGGGCGCGAGTGCTGTGCTCAAAAAAACGCGCTCGAGTTCCATAAAAAATTAAAGTTTACAGTTGCTGCTGTGGATCCACGTATCCGTGTTTCAAAATCTGGATGCCTTGATAAATGTTCAACAGGAGTGACAGTGGTCATTATGCCGGATAATCTCTGGTTTGGACGCGTCATGGATCAAGATATCCCTGAACTTGTTAAGCTCATAACCTCTTAGGAATATGAACATTACTGTCTACTCAACACCGACATGTCCATTTTGCAAGAAAGTAAAAGCATATCTTGAAGAGCATAAACTTTCATTTTCTGATGTGGATGTGATGAATGATCAGGGGAAAGCTGCTGAGATGATACAAAAGTCTGGGCAGATGGGGGTTCCCGTTATCGACATTGATGGGGAGATTGTGGTGGGGTTTGACCAGAAGAAACTCGATACCCTGTTAGAAATCAAGTAACAAAAAAACCGCCGGGGAGGCGGTTTTACTGTCTTGATTTTATGCTTTTCCGAGTGTGTCCTTTCCTTCTGACCAGTCCATTGGACAAAGTTCTCCTGTTTGGAGGGCGCTAAGGACTCGCAAGGTTTCATCGACAGAACGTCCGATACCAAGATCATGGTAGAGGGCATAACGGAGCACACCTTCTGGATCGATGATGAATGTTCCGCGAAGAGCGACTCCTTCTTCTGGGAGAAGGACGCCGTAATCCCAACTCATGTCTCGGGTCATGTCTGAAAAAAGCGGGTAGTTGAGTTCTCCAAGATCTTTCAACCATGCTTTGTGGGAGTGAACTGAATCTGTTGATCCCCCTAGAACATCTGCGTTAAGAGCTGTAAACTCCGCATAGCGTTTTGAGAATCCTGTAATCTCTGTTGGACAAACAAACGTGAAATCAAGTGGGTAAAAAAAGAGTACCAGCCATTTTCCTTTGTAATCTTCCAAAGTTACTTTTCCAAACTCTCCACTCTTGAGAACAGCGTCTACATTGAAGTTTGGAGCTGGTTTACTTACACTCGCAAGTTGTGGGGTATGATGGTCTTCGATAAATTCTTCCATAAATTGATAACATTATTCAATTGAGTAAATGCATCGTCATTCATACGAGGATGCGCTACTATGGTAGCGTATAGGTGGTGTTCGTCAACTTATTTTGTATCTATGTCAAAAAAGACCTTCCTTTTTATCGTTATTTTTACTGGGCTTCTAGGGGGATTAGGTTATTTTGAATACCAATACTATCGAATGCCGATTCTTGTTGACGCAGGAGTTGAGACGGAAAAGAAACTTGTGACAGTGACCAATGAACGTGACGCAATTCCCGCAATTCTTGATCCTCAGTTTGAATCTGTTGCATCCGCAGATGTGTATTTAGATGATGCTGGATATGGGATTGTGATTGAGGTGGCGAGCCGAGTACGATTTTACCCCTATCAAATTATCGTTTGGCATCAACTCGTAAACGACATCATCAATACGACTCCCTTGCTTGTGACCTATGATCCACTTTGTAATAGTGCCCTTGCGTACACGAGAAACATCGAGGGTGAAGAACTTCGGTTCGGTGTGTCAGGTAAGCTCTGGAATAATAATACCGTCATGTATGACACAGTGACGGATTCATTATGGAGCCAGCTCACAGGCGAGGCGATTGAAGGATTGTATACAAACACAAAACTTTCACGTTATCCATCAACACTCATGACCTGGTCAGAATTTAAGTCTACATTTGCTTCCGGCCAAGTTCTTTCTAGAGACACAGGGTATCGCCGTGACTATACCCAAAATCCATACGAGCACGAAGGGTACAGCACATCTCCTGCTATCTGGTTTCCACTCGATCCAGAAGATGATCGTTTGAGTCCAAAATCTCTTGTCTTTGGAGTCGAAAAACAATCTGTTTCTGCGGTGTTTCCGGTGGACAGTTGGGCTGAGTTTGATACCATACGTTCACAATTACAAGATGATACCATTCTACTTCCTTCCTATTGGTTCTGTTGGGCAGCTATGCATCCTGGAACAGAGATCTATTCACTAACCCCCTAAGCTATGGAAATTCTCATTCCGATTCTTATTATCTACGTACTCTCATCGATCCGTATTATTTATGAGTACCAACGGGGTGTTATCTTTCTTCTTGGAAAATACACGCATACACATACTCCAGGGATTAAACTTGTTTTCTGGCCAATTCAAACATTGAAGAAAGTTGATATTCGTGTGAAAGCAGTTGATGTTCCAGATCAAGAAGCGATTACAAAAGATAATATCTCTGCTCGTATCAATGCGGTTATCTATTACAAGGTGAAAGATGCGGCAAAATCTTTTATCGAAGTTGAAAACTTTCGCTATGCGGTGAGTCAGCTTGCCCAAACGACCATGCGAAACGTTGTTGGAGAAATGGATCTTGATGAGCTATTGAGTCAGCGCGATCAAGCTTCCAAAAAAATAAAGGAGATCGTTGATACACTCACTGATCCATGGGGAATTCAAGTTGATAATGTCGAACTAAAGGATATTACGCTTCCAGAAGAGATGAAGCGTACGATGGCAAAGCAGGCAGAGGCTGAGCGTGAACGTCGAGCCGTTGTTATTAAAGCACTTGGTGAGACAGAAGCAGCAGAGAACCTTGCAAAAGCGGCTGCGACACTCTCAGCGTCGCCTGGCGCCCTACATTTAAGAACACTTAGTACACTTAATGATCTTTCCTCAGATCAATCAAATACCGTTATCTTTGCGCTTCCTCTTGAAGTGCTTCGAGCCTTTGAACGAATGGGTGAGAAGAACTAGTCTGTATGCCAACTCTGTTTGTTGTCGGAACTCCTATTGGAAATTTATCAGATATCAGCGAGCGGGCGCGAGTCACGCTCGCTTCTGTTCACACGGTTTTGTGTGAAGATACACGTGTGACAGGGAAATTGTTATTTTCCTACAAGATTGCTACTCCCATGATGTCGTATCATCAACATTCGGGGCAAACAAAGACAAATAAAGTGATTGAGCTTTTGGAAAGTGGTCATGATCTCGCACTTGTCACAGATGCTGGGACACCCGCTATTTCAGACCCTGGTGGAAAATTAATCGAGGAATTGCTTTCGCATTTTGGAGAAGAACTCAAGATCATTCCTATTCCAGGTGCTTCTGCAGTCATCACCGCCCTTTCCATTGCGGGGGTGTCTGCCGATGAATTCTTGTTTCTTGGATTTCCTCCGCACAAAAAAGGTCGTCAAACGTTTTTTGATCGCGTGGCCAGTGTGAAATCAACGGTGGTTTTATATGAAAGTACACATCGCATTTTCAAAACACTCGATGAGATTTCAACACGCACACCTGATCGGCACCTGATCGTGTGTCGAGAACTGACCAAGCTTCATGAGACGACGTATCGAGGAACCGCACAAGACGTGACTGAAAAACTTCAGTCAACAAGTATAAAAGGAGAATTTGTTATTGTTCTAGGAACTTTATGACCCCGTACTACATTACAACAACACTTCCATACGTAAATGCAAAACCGCATATTGGCTTTGCGCTTGAAATTATCCAAGCCGATGTTCTGGCTCGGTATTATCGATCACAGGGAATGGAGGTTGTGTTCAATACGGGAACGGATGAACATGGTCAGAAAATTTATGAGAAGGCCGTCGAGGAGGGGAAGGCTCCAAAGGTTTATGTCGATGAATATGCGGCTAAGTTTGATGCACTGAAAGAGATACTTAATTTGAGCTACACAAATTTTATTCAAACAAGTGATCCAGCGCATGAAGCCGCGGCTCAAGAATTTTGGAAGCGGTGTAACGCAAAAGGGGATATTGAAAAACGACAATACCAGGTGAAGTATTGTGTTGGATGTGAACTTGAAAAGACTGATTCAGAACTTGTGGATGCGCATTGTCCTGTTCATCCAAATCTTGAAATTCAATTCATTGATGAAGAAAATTACTTTTTTAAATTTTCGAACTATCAGGAGGCTCTCTTAAAACTGTATGCAGAACGACCAGACTTCGTCATGCCTGAACATCGCTTGAAAGAAATTCGAACGTTTGTTGAAGCTGGGCTCAATGATTTTAGTATTTCCCGCGTTGCTGAGAAGATGCCATGGGGTGTCCCTGTGCCAGGCGATGAAACTCAGGTCATGTATGTGTGGTTTGATGCGCTCGTGAATTATATCTCGACCCTTGGATGGCCTGATATGAACAGTTCATTCAAGGACTATTGGCCCGGCATTCAGGTCGCTGGAAAGGACAATCTTCGTCAACAATCGGCGATGTGGCAGGCGATGCTCATGTCAGCAGATATTGAGCCTTCAAAACAAATTTTCATTCATGGATTTATTACATCCGGTGGACAGAAAATGAGTAAGAGCCTTGGAAATGTCGTAGATCCGTTTGAATTAGTAACTGAATTTGGAACAGACGCGCTTCGATATTATCTCCTTCGTGAAATCTCATCACATGAGGACGGAGATTATTCTCCACAGCGCATGGAAGAGCGCTACGCAGAACTCGCAAACCGTCTTGGAAACCTTGTAAGTCGTGTTGCAGCCATGAGCCTCAAATATTTTGAGGGAAAGCTTGATGCAGTCAGTCTTGATTGGGTAGCTCGCGAACAAACACTTGCGAGTGCAATTCAGCACTACGACTTTAAAGCTTATATCGAGGAAGTATTTGCGGTTGTAGATGACGCAAATGAAGAGGTTGATAAAAAGGCGCCATTCAAACTTGTGAAAACAGATGAAGCTGGCGCAAAAGCGGTCCTCTCCACAATTGCAGAAAAAATTCGATTTATCGGACGCGCGCTTGCACCGGTTCTTCCACAGACCTCTGAAGAAATCCTCAAGCGATATGGTACGATTATTGAAATGGGGGAAGGTTTATTCCCGCGTCGTGATGTCTAGGGTATGGGATTCATCGATATCGTTCTGCTTGTCATCGTAGGAGCCTTCGTTTTTTTTGGATTGTTCTTCGGGCTCATTCACACAATTGGTTCTTTGATCGGATCGATCATCGGAATTTTTGTGGCAAATTTTTTTACAGATGCCGTGATTCAGACCTTTCGATTTCTTTCTGATTCTGGTCCGACAAAAGTTTTTGTCTTTATTGTCCTATTCCTTATTGTTTCTCGACTGATAGGGCTTGGTGTCATGATTCTTGAAAAGGTCTTTGGATTTTTTTCTATCATTCCGTTTGCTTCCACGATCAATCATTTACTGGGTGCAGGACTTGGACTTATTGAAGGGTTAATTATTGTCGGAGTGATCGTGTTTTATGCGACACAAGTACTCCCAGAAGATACGCTCCTCATTGCGCTCCAGACTTCCGTTGTTGCAAAGTATCTCATGGCACTTGTCTCTGCGTTCACTGTTTTGTTCTCTCAGACTGCCTAATATGAATTTGATTGATTCTCACTGCCACGTGCATTTCAATGCGTATAAAGATGATATGGACGAAGTCATTAAGAGAACCCTGGAGAAAGGGGTTTTTATGATTACGGTTGGAACACAGAAGGACACCTCTGTAAAAGGTTTAGAGGTGGCAGATAAGTATGAAGGGATGTGGGCGATTGTGGGACTCCACCCAAACCACACAACCGAACAGGAATTTTGGGATAATGATGAATTGCCTGATGGAGAGCAAGTAACACCAAAAATAAAAACACGTTCTGAGCGATTCGACATGGATTTTTATCGAGATCTCACTCGACATCCAAAATGTATCGGGATAGGGGAGACAGGGTTGGATTATTATCGCATCCCAGAAAACGTTGATCGCACAGAGGTTATGCGTGTGCAAGAAGAAACTGTAAGAGCGCACTTTGATCTTGCGACAGAAGCTCAGTTGCCAGTAAGCATTCATTGTCGAGATGCCTATGTGCAACAAGCGGAACTCATCCGGGAATATACAGACGCTGGAAAGTTGGCGCGCAGAGGAGTAATTCATTGTTTTACTGGAACACGGGAGGAAGCACAGTTGTTTCTGGATCTTGGATTTTCTATTTCGTTTAGCGGGATCGTTACGTTTTCAAAAGCCCTTCAGGAAGTCGCAAAGACGATCCCGATCGATAAACTCCTTGTGGAAACAGATTCTCCGTACCTCACTCCGACACCTGATCGTGGACAACGAAATGAGCCGTGGCGCGTGCAGTACGTAGCAGAAAAGATTGCGGAACTCAAAGGCCTCACAGTTGAGGAGGTCGCAAAACAAACTGTCATAAACACAAAAAACATCTTCGGTCTTTCCTGACCGATTTTTTGTACCAAGGATCGAAAAACCTAACCAGGTCGGAAGCGAAGCTTCCGACCTGGTTAGAAATATGAGAAATAAAAAACCGTTTGAGGCAGAGACCTTGCGTGGGGTCTTGCGTTCAAACGGTTGGACGCGGGAGGCGTCAGGGGGTCGTGGGCTGTTCGCCTTCGACGGCGGGGGCGTCGGGGGTGGTCGAGTCTTCTGCCGGGGGGGCTTCGGTCTTGGGCGGGGAAGCATCAGCTTCCGGTGGAAGCGGGAGACTGATGCCCTCCACCTGTGCCATGTTCATGAGGAGCGATCCGAACGCTTCCCTCCAGACCCAGCACTTGGGATCCCAGACCTCGAGACCGAGGTTGGAAGCCGTCTGGCTGGCCAGGATCCCGATGACGAGGAGGTTGTCCTCGGTCGGGTTGTTGAGCACCTGCTCGAGCAGTTCACCCGT
>JABMNY010000040.1 GCA_013204385.1 Candidatus Uhrbacteria bacterium | reverse complement strand
GGTGAACTCGTCATCGCCCAAGGCGGATGCTCCGACTCCAACATGAACCGACGTCGGTACAATGGTCTCGACTTCGCCCCCCTTCCAGATTCAGATCTCTTTGTGTCCGCTGTGTTGGCTGCTCGAGATAGCGGCTGGAAGCACAGCGTTGGCAACGTTCTGAGCGCCGACCTCTTCTACGCAGACCACGCGCCGGAAGAATGGAAGATGTGGGCAGATTCAGGGGTCCTCGCAGTGGACATGGAGACCGCTGAGCTCTACACACTCGCCGCGCGCAAGGGTCGCAAAGCGCTCACCATCCTGACGGTCAGCGATGTCCTGCCGACCCATCAAGCCATGACGTCTGAACAGCGCGAAACCTGCTACGCACGCATGGTGACACTCGCCCTGGAAGCAGGATTCGCGAACTAACCCCTCGCTCACACCCACGACTGACATTTCACTGTCAGTTTTTTCTTACAAAAAATCCCCAGTACGGGGATATTTTTTCAGATACTAGCTCAACTGAGTGAGGAGGATGAGTAGTGCCGCGGCGAGTGCAAGATTCTTTTGGAAGTTGACCATGTCCATCATCTTTGCTTGCGGATCATTCTGCGTCCAAAAGTTATGCATCAAGAACGCCGACAGAACAAGAAACGCAATAAGTGCCCAGTAAGCAAAAACGAGTGATGTCTGGAAAAGAATTCCTGCTCCACCCAGCACCATCACAAGTCCAGATAGTCCCACTGCCACTTCAGGCATTGGTAACTTCTTCATCTTGGCATACCCCACCATGTCTTTCATCTTCATGAAATGCATAAGACCCGCCATGACAAAATAAAGCCCGAGCACTATCTGACCAACAAGAAAGAGATTTTCCATAAAATACTATTTGAGTGAATGAACCTCACTAGAGCTTAGCAGGAATAGTAGATAAATCACATTTTTCGACTATCGTACGCCCAATGTAACAGTGCTTGACGTTGTCCTGGTCGACACCCAAGATCTTGTGGCTGACAGTTCTTCTTAATTTGTGCGGCATGCCGACGAATGGCCTTCCAACGCTTTATTTGACGAGCATCTTCCTCTGGAATTCGTCGTCCAAGATAATATCGGCAGTACCATTGAAACCATCCTCTCGGGTCGTGCTGTTCATTAATCCATCCCTTCTCTCTCCAACGACTCAGAGACTGACTAGCGTGCCTCTCAAAATAATTGAGCTTATCATTGTGAATTGAAGAAAGCTTTGCGTGCGTGAACCAGCTTTTAGGAAACTCGCGTTTGCAATCGGTCATATACTTCCCTCCAAATACTCCAAGCGCGAGCATTTGTTTAGGAGTAAGTTGAGGGCGAAACTCGACATCAAAATTTCGCCCCACAGATTCAACAAGCGTGTAGCGATATCCTTTCTGCATCTTATCAGTGACTATGACTGAAATCTGTTTTGCGCGTGGCATACGTTCTTATCATTTTTGAAAATACAATCTGAGCCAAAAAATTGAGAAAAAACGCTCTTCGTTTCATGTCTATCTCATGGTTACTTAAAACCATCATATCAAAAATCCCCCACTTAGGGGATTCACAAAATATCGTTACTTACCTCGATCTAAGTAGAACTACTTCTGCCATACAAGAATCCCTCGACCGGTATAGCCTTTGAGAAATGTGTGCAATGGGACAAAGCGGGATTCCCAATTTTGTTCAGGAATCTTTGAGGTATGGTGGACGTAAAATCCGGTGAGTCGACCGCTGTCCTCTTCAAATCCTACAAGCACTGCTAAATGCCCACCATATTTTTTCCAAAAGAGGATTCTCTCTTTGAACGTCTTTGTATTTTGAAAGGCCCACTTAATCGAAACGATCGGAAGCGCTCCAGACGTTAATGTCTCCCGCAACACCTCTGTAGAAAAACTCCCTCGCTGGGCCTCAAATGAAAACGACTGAATGAGTTCCACAAGTCCGTCATGACTCCACCCAGAGGCATCCGAATACGCCTCTTTTGCGACACCAACATCGATCAACTCTTTAATCGTGTCCTGAACCGAGCCTTCTCGCAACCCATTCATGACCATCTTGGCACATAAAATTCCGCACGATGATCTCTGCCAGTATTCCGCATCCTTACGAGAAGCATATCCTGAATCCTGCCACGCATCTAAATCCCAACATTGAGTATAAAAAGGCACGTTTGTTTTCATAGTGCATTCATTATACCAACATCTATTTAAATACATCTGAAACTTGTCTTTCTCCAAACATCCGAATGAACACGATTTCTTCTGTACGATCGTCTGCATCCTCAAGCGCTTGTGAACGCTTCTGCAATAAAGCGATCGCCTTTTTTTCCTGCACAGGAACAGGCTGGTAGTGAAACATCCCTTCAGAAAAAGCTCGCACCTCAAGCTTCTCTCGGTCCTTTTCACTTCCACTTGTACCGGGCCGGGTGAGCGCCTCTGCAAGCCACTGTGAATCCACAATCATGTTTGCAAGCGCTCCTAGCTTCGTTCGAATCTCAATCCATTCTGACGTCTTCCCCATCGCTTTCTCAGCTTGCTCCATAGCACGCTCCATCATCGCAAGATTCACTTTCCCAAATCCACGACCCCGCATGCTCTGATCCAATATAAGTCGTGTATAAATCCTCCAATACCGATGTCTTTTTCCGTCTGCGGGAGCATGATTATCGTATTCGACACGATTATTCAATGCCGCCTTAAACTTGCTCATCAATTCTTTTGTCTTCCCCACATTCTTAAACATCTCGATATCAATCCCTCCTTCTGGACCTCCGGAAGAAATTTCAAAATTTTGATCCTTAAATCGCCGAACGGATATTTCTGCATTGTACGATTGTCCTTCAAACTCAAACGAAACGCTCAGACGCTCTACACGATCCTTCTCTCCATGCTCTACAGTTGTCATTGGAGGAATTTCAGGAACACGAAATTCAGGCATCTCAAACGGACGACGAGTATCCACTTTAGAATTTTCGTGGAATTGAAATGAATCGGGAGTACGTTCTGATCGCATAGGTATTCAGTATAACAAAAATCCCTCATTAGAGAGATTAACGGAACGCATCAAATTCAATGGTGAATGAAATCATGTCCCCATTCTCAATCTCCTCTACCTTCCTCACCTTTGCCTTAATTGGAAGAATAAACCCTCCAGAACTCTTATTCGGAAAAACAGATGTCTTCCAGCTACTCTTTCCAATCTCCACCAACACCGGAATCGACCCCCACCCCCGTCGTTGCTTCTTCGAACTCTTCACAAGTTTTTCCTCACTCGCCTTGGACAGCGTCACAAAATGCCAAGCGGTTTTATCACTCGTAAAGATCCAAACCTTAGCACGGGAGGTGATTTGCATGAGTAATAACAACATTGATTTAAACAATCTCCCTCAACAACTCAGGGAACGCCTCTCCCCCCATACTCTCACTCGTGAAATGTCCCTTCCCCTTCAGTTCGATGAGTTTTCCACCCAGTGCTTTGTGGAAAATCTGGACGCTCTTTTTGCCGTCTTCTTCCTCGTCGTCCGAGGTAAACATGACGATACGTCCAATGCGATCTTTGATCGACTCATCGATTGGATACGTGTAGTAGCGGTCACGTGCTTCATCGCCTTCATCTGAAATCTTCCAAGGTGCCACTAGGATCAATGTGTCGATTTTTTGTTTTGTGTCGCCGAGCCACCTAACAAGGAAGGCTCCCCCGCAGGAGTGTCCGATGAGGATGGTTGATTCGTTTACAGGATACTTCTCGAACTCCGCTTTGAACTTGTTGTAATCTGGTGCCCAAGGTTCTGGGAGGAGTGGGACCTGTGTGTGGATTCCACGCGCGTTTAGCTCGCGACGAATCCATGGGATCCAATGTTTTGTGTAGGTGCGCTCGCTCAAATCCATAAGCGATTCTTCATCTCCCGGACACCCATGCACGACGAGACAATTTTTTTGCGTCTGATTCATATTAGATACTTTCTAGATCTCCTCCTAAAATAGTAGGCTCCATCGCGATGATCTCGGTGGTGTATCCCATCTCTGGGATTTGATTGAGGAGATAAATCTTTTTGTTGAGGACATGCGCGAACCCTAGTTCGAGAAACGCGTTCCCGCCGATGTATCCTGGCACGGAGTGCTTTTCATGATTGAGGACGAGAATCGCATCTGAATCTTTAATTAATTCGTAATGCTTCCGAATCGCATCGTGCCCATACTTGTGCTCGAGTTTAAGGACTTCCTTTTCCGTGTCTGAAAGTCCCACGTATGCTTCATTGGACGCAGACACAAACGCTTCATGCCCATGCGCATCAAGCCACTCTTTGGTTTCTTGCGCATACTCAGCAAATTGCATCGAATAACAGAGGGTGATTTTCATATGGATGCATTTTAGCACAAAAAATAGGGGTGAAAGCCCCTATTTTGATTATCGAAGATTTGATGCACGGAACACTTCTGGATCAAGAAGATGAGTAATATCCTCATGATTCTCATTGATTGCGTGGAGCATGACTGGCTCATCCACCCCAATCGCGTATGCCACAGAAATCAGGCACTCCTCTGCAAGACCTTTGCCAATGATCGCAAGTGCCACCTCGCGTGCCTTGTGAGTGGCAGAACGATCAACCTTGGAATTATCTTTTCCATGCGTGGATCCTCCTCCACCTGGAAGCACCCCACCGTATCCGTCCACGGCAAGCTTGCGTCCTGTAAGCCCAGAATCCGCATTGAATCCCCCGGTACTCCATGCGCCCGCTGGGTTCACATGAATCTTCGGCGCAGAGAGATGAAGTTTTTCAATCAACGTCGATCGCACTTCTTCAAGACTGATTTGTTCGTCATGTTGTGCACTAACAACAATGACTTCGGGTCGACCATCTCGAACGGTTACCTGACTTTTTCCATCACTCCTGAGCCATGGAAGTTCTCCTGACTCACGAAGACGTTCAAGCCCATCAGTGAGGGCTCGTGAAAGCTCAACTCCAAGTGGAAGTCCGCTCTGCGTTTGTGAGGTCGCATATCCATACATGATTCCCTGGTCTCCTGCTCCCCCTTCATTCACAGCTCCTCCAATTTGAGAAGACTGTTCGATCAGGTGCAGACGCATTTCAACTGGGTCGTACCCCACACCCTCAAGCACCTCACGCGCACATTGCGCGTAATCAACCTGCGCGCTGGTTGTCACTTCTCCACCAATCGTAAGGACTCCTTTGCACCCAAACACCTCGACCGCCACGCGCGCGAGAGGATCTTGAGAAGTAATCTCCTTTAAAATTCGGTCAGCAATTTGATCGCACACACGATCAGGATGACCCTTTGTCACAGACTCAACGGTGTAAATTGATGGAAGTAATGGCATAAAAAAAATGCTCTTTCCAAAATAGAAAGAGTGGTTATAAATTATCTTTCCCAATTGGGCGAGAGGTCGCACCTTATCATTTTTGACAGGTTGCCCGGCCTAAAGGCCGGGTCCGGCTACGCCGGACGGGTAGATTTCGTCGTCACCAAGACTTTGGCGGACAGACATCGGGCTCGATCCCTCACTACACTCTTGATAGTCTTCAATTGTCCCTTGATGTTACCTGAAACAAGTCTATAATGAAAGTACTAACCCCATATCTTATGAAACTATTTTTTCAAAAACCCTGGTTTACGACACTTTTAGGAGTTCTGGCGATGACGTTTATTCTTGGAGGCGCATTTCTCTATCTTTTCCGCGAGCACCTTCCACAATCAACATTCATCTTTTTGGGTGATCGCGCATTTGGTGATCTTTCATTAGATCAAGCAGCTCTCTCAGACAAAGTAGCTGGTTCTGGAGGAGGAGCCACAGAACTAAGCCTCTACCCAGTTGTCTCTGACTGGGAACCTGGCATGGGAGAGATTGAAGCCTACGAGTATCTCTACGAAGGTATTCTTCCAGATTTAAGTACTATCGATGCGACCGTTTATCGTCGTGTCAACACCCTCTCCATTCCAGATACAATCTCGAGTGGTTTCTCCCAGCTCACAGTTGGCATTCTGCCACTCTCAACCTTCCGTGAACTAGGGGTCCAGAATATTAGCTTCAAAGAGGAAGCAGAAGATGGATTTAATATTTATCTGGATATCCAAAACAACAGCCTCTCTATTTCACGTAATGAAGGCTATTGGTTAAAGACTGACACCTCGCGCATGCTCAGCGCAACAGATATTCCCTCTGACGAAGCTCTCATCGATGCAGCAAATCGATTTCTGATTGAACGCCAGATAGATATCACTTCCTATGGAAATCCAAGTGTCGATCGTTCTTATATTGATGCGGATGCCTGGATACCAGATGTCATGAATGTAGTCTACCCAAGCATGATCCATGAACAATCTGCCTGGACTATGTGGGGACAGCCATCTGGTCTTACCGTTTCCGTAGGTCTTCGAACAGGAAAAGTCGAAAGCCTTTGGACAACTGGTTCCTTTACATTGGAAGCCTCAACCTACGAACTTACGACAAACCCAAAAGAGGTTCTCTCCGTGGCCCATCGTGGAGGTCTTTGGGAATATCTTCCTGAAAATCCAGATATTACGTACACCTTCCGTTTAGGCGAACCAAGTGTCGTATTAGCAGAGCATTATCAGTATGATGAAACAACAGGATCTTCTACCCTCTACGTCCCTGCTCTTGCCTTCCCAGTTGTAGAGGCAGATGCAGATGCTCCATTTCAAAGACAATGGATTATCGTGCCTCTTGTACGAGATATCCTCGATCAAGGTTCTAATCAAGCATTCCCTGAACCATTCGTTATTGAGGAAGATCAACTAGAAGGCGTCGAAGTCATTAAATAAAAAAACACCTCCCGATCGGGAGGTGTTTTTTTATTGTGTAAATCGAATTAGAATTTCAACGGCATCATCATTTTCTGGAAGTCCAGATGGATTGTCACGACGCAAGATGAGTGTTCCAGTCTCACCATACTCCGGTGTGATAAATTCGAGCGTGGCGGTGAATGCAACGTAGTCCTCTGTCATCCAATCGTCCTGTGCCGTTGCAATACCCTGAGCAATAATGAGCCCATCCCAATCTACTAGCACGACAGGGAAACTCGCTTCAAAAAACCAAAACCCTGGAGCTTCACCGGCAAGAGAGAGTGGAGAAGTAATCAGAGCACCCACTTGCGGTTGTGTGACCACAATTTTTATTCCACGCAGTGATTCAAACGTTTCGGGCTTTTCGACTGGCCTAACCTGCTCATCAGACTCTTGCTCTGGAACAACGTCTTCATTTGTTGTCGATCCGATACTGTCTTCCTGAGGCATTTCTGACGCTTGCTCACCTTCAATCCGGTTCACATTCATCCAAACAATACCAATCGCGACGAGCAGGAGAATGATTAAGATGATTCGATAGGGATGTCTCATAACGTATCAATATAACTTTGAGTAATTAGCATAGCCGCAAGAGCATCCTCATCGGCTTGTGCGTGAAACTCCTGTTGAAGTCGAATACTTTCTACGCTTGTAAATGATTCGTCTTCCTCAAATACAGGAACCGAGACACGACCTGCAAGTGATTTGATAAATGCCCGTGTTTTATCTAGTTGTTCTGATGAGTGATTCCCTTGAGGAAGTGGAACACCCACAACAATACGATCAATATCCTCCGCAACAACACGTTCCACTAGATGAGAGAGAGTTGTCTCTCCATCATTTTGAATCACTTCAAGAGGCACGGCGACACGTGCGGTTGATTCTCCAAATGCGAGCCCAATTTTCTTATCACCATAATCAATGCCAAGAATTCTCATACAGGTAGTGGGGTGAGAATCTCTGCGCCCCCCTCTTTTGTAATCGCGATGGTGACTTCAAAGTGTGCAGAGGTAGATCCATCAGACATCAGTATCGCCCATCCATCATCTGCAGTATCAACATGATAGTCTCCACCCATGCCCAGCATCGGCTCAAGAGCTAGACACATCTTGTCTAAAATCTCTACATGCGGATAGCGCTCAGAAACATAATTTGGAACATGTGGTGACTCATGGACCGCATGTCCTACCCCATGACCTACAAGTGATCGAACAATCCCATATCCATAGGGAGTAACATACGTTTCAATCGCGCGCGAAATATCCTTAATCTCTCCACCCACCTTGGCAGCTGCAACACCTGCGAGCAATGAAGCTTTTGTGACGTCCATCAATTGACGTGCTTCTGGTGTTACCTCTCCCACGGGGACGGTGACAGCCATGTCTGTACACAGACCCTCGAACCAACAACCAATATCTAATCCAACCACATCTCCTTCTTGAAGTTTGTACGTTCGATCTCCAAGACCATGCACAACCTCTTGATTGACGGAGATACAAATCGTACTCGGAAATGGAGAGTCCTCTGGATTTCCCTTATACCCCTTAAACGAAGGCGTGCCTCCCCCTTCACGGATCACTCCTTCTCCGATTGCATCTAATTCTTTGATCATGATTCCCGGGGTCACGGCTTCAACGGTCGCCCGAAGCGCACGAGAAAGGAGTGCACCACCACGGCGCATAGAATCAATTTCTTTATCTGTTTTTGTTAGTGCCATAACTTATTTTAATTGATCGACTAAACGCACAAATACCTCATCAATTGTTCCTACCCCATTCACATGACACACAAGGTCCTCATATCGTTCGATAACAGGAGCTGTATCTTTCTCATAAATTTCCAACCGTCGAGAAATAGCTTCAGGAGTATCATCCTCTCGTTGATACCACTCTCCACCACACGGACACGTGTCTCCTGGTTGCAATTCAGTGCTTATCGACCCAACTTTTCCACATTCTCGACACGTAAGTCTTCCACCAAGACGTCTAAGAGATTCCTCCCGAGGAACATCAATAACAAACACCTGAGTAGGCCGATCAAAATTAAATGCCTGATACTGAGAAAGATTTCGAGGATATCCATCAAGAATATATCCATTGTCCGTATCAGGTTTTGCGAGTCGTTGTTTCAACATTTCTGCTGCGTCCTCATCACTTACAAGTTCTCCAGATTTCAAAATACCAGAAAACTTTGACCCTAATTCTGAGTCACTTGCAATTTCGTCTCGCAATAATTGCCCCATGCCAAATGCAGGGATTTTCAATTTCTGTGACAGTTTTTCTGCCTGGGTTCCTTTTCCACTCCCCTGTGGCCCCATGAGAAGGATCTTATGCAACATATATGCTTAGTATACCAGAGTTCTCTTTCACGTCGAGGAAACAAAAAATCGCCCGACGGGCGATTTTGTTCTTAGATTTCGTATTCACGCATGGTCATCTGAGCTTCAATCTGTTTGATGCTATCAATCACCACAGCCACAATAATCAAGATCGATGTTCCACCGATTACAAGACTTGCATTCCCGGTAAACTGCTGAATCACAATTGGAAGAACGGCAATCAACGCAAGAAACAACGCTCCTGTGAACAATAATCGATTTACCACCCAACCAATATATTCTGCCGTTTGTTTTCCTGGACGAATACCAGGAATGAATCCTCCCTGCTTTTGAATATTCTCAGCAACCTGATCAGGATGGAAGATAACCGCCGTATAGAAATAAGCAAAAACAAACACAAGCGTAAAGTAAAGGCCTCCGTAGATCGCCTGATTCTGAAATACTTGAAGAATCCACGTCGCTGCATCACGCAAGAATTCTGTTTTTGCCCCCAAAAAGAATTGCGCAATAACGGTAGGAAACAGAACAATTGAGATCGCAAAAATGATTGGAATCACTCCACCCATGTTGAGTCGCAATGGAATATGTGAACTAACTGCGCCCGATAGACGAGAACCACGAACCGCACGCGCATACTGCACAGGAATATTTCGTTGAGCTTCGTTCATGACCACAATCGCGACAACAGTCACAATCGCCATGACAACAAACGCAATAAGCGAGATGAGCTGACTTCTATCGTAAACAGCGAGTGATTGACTGAAAAATGTTGGAAGTCCTGCAACAATTCCTGCAAGAATCAATATGGAAATTCCATTTCCAATATTTTTTTCAGAAATAAGCTCTCCAATCCACATCAAGAACATCGTTCCTGTTGTAAGACTGATAATAGCAAAGAGGAGTGTGGTAATGCCTGTATTTGTGAAAAATTGTCCCTGCTGGGAGAGCAAGAGAATAAGTCCGTATGCTTGGATGAATGAAAGCGGGATCGTGGCAAGACGGGTCCATTGATTGATCTTTTGACGACCTTGTTCTTCTTTTTGCATCTCTTCAACTTGCGGAATGATCATTCCAAGAAGCTGAAAGATAATGGATGCTGTAATGTACGGCATCACTCCCATTGCAACCACAGAAAAACTCTCTAATGTTCCTCCAGAAAAAATATTCAAGAGTCCAAAGAACTGACTATCTCCACCAAAAATATTCTTGAGCGCTGCTGCATCAACCCCAGGAACAGGGATGTGAGCGATGACTCGGAAAATAATGAGCATGGCAACAATAAAGAGAATGCTATTACGCACCTCTTTTGTCTTCCAAATCCTGACAAGCGTGTTCATACAAGAAGTAGTTATCGTGCAACGACTGTTCCACCAGCTTCTTCAATCTTTTTCTTTGCTGCATCTGATACAGCACAATCTGTTACCGTAATGGAAATAGAAATTGCGCCTTTCGCAAGAATTTTGACAGGAATACTTGTTGATTCAATTAAACCTTTCTTCAAAAGAATCTCTGGAGAAACCTTAGCTCCAGCTTTAAATTCACGAGCAAGCTCATTTACATTCACTGGTTGAGCCTTTGGACGTTTACTCTTAAATCCACGATTCTTTGGCGTCGCAAGCATGATCTGACGTATACCAAGCTTCTGCAAACCAGAAACTCCAGATCGAGCTTTTTGACCTTTTGTACCTCGACCAGAATATCGTCCTGTTGAACCCAAACCTCGTCCAATACGCTTTTTGGATTTCTGAGAACCTCTCTGTGGTTGAATGGAGTGAAGTGTAAGTGGCATATAGTCTTAAACGTTATCAGCGGCCTTTTTGGGTTTCTTGGCATCCTTTTCTTCCCCAGAAGACTCTTCAACAACACGTAACTCTTTCAGAGCTTCCATCGTTGCCTTCGCGATATTAATCTTATTGCTTGAATTGACGATTTTAGAAACGGCATTAGGGATACCTGCAAACTCCAAGATCATGCGGATCGCTCCACCTGACTTGAGCCCAGTTCCTTTTGGAGCTGGTTTGATGAGCACAAGTGCAGACCCAAACTTCAACCAAACATGATGTGGAATTGTTTCATCCTTCAACTGAACTGAGATAACGCTTTTCTTCGCTTGCTTATAAGCCTTTTCAATCGCAATCTGTACATCAGCTCCCTTTGCAACACCAAGACCAACTTTACCCTTTTTATCTCCAATTACGAGCGCACATCGAAATGACATGCGTTTTCCACCAGCAGTCACACGAGTTACACGGGCAAGATCTAAGATCTTCTGTTCAAACTCACGAACAGGACGCGTATCGCGTCTTCCACGTCCTCGACCTTTCTGACTTTGATCAGATCGGCCTCCTCGGCTTCCACCAGAACGATTATCCTGAGAAGATCCGGTTGATGATTTTGTATTCTTTACGTCAGCCATAAAACTAAATAGTCAATCCTGTCTCACGAGCCCCATCGGCAACTGCCGCGACACGCCCATGATAACGATAGGATCCTCGATCAAATACTGCTTTTTTAATTCCGAGAGATTCCGCTTTTTTTCCAAGCATGATGCCCACGAGTTTTGCGACTTCAAGTGGCAAAGCCTTTTCCTTTACATCTTTGTCGGATGCGGCTGCAAGTGTTTTGCATTCATCATCATTAATAAGCTGCACATAAATATGCTTCAAACTTCGCTTAACAGAAAGCCGTGGGCATTCTGCTGTCCCGTGAATTCGAGCTCGTGTGCGAATTGCACGACGAAGAGCGTTTTTATGCTTTTGAACAATGGATAAACTCATACTATTCACCAGCCTTTTGAGCCTTTCCAGCCTTTCGACGGATGACTTCTTCGGCATATTTAATTCCCTTCCCCTTATAAGGTTCCGGTTTTCGAACTTTTCTAATACGATCGGCAAGTTCCCCGACATCGTGCTTATTTGCTCCCAAGAGTGTTATGAGATTCCCCTCGACAAGTGCATCCATCCCCACAGGAAGCTCAATACGCACATCATGAGAATATCCTACGTTTAGAACAATTTTTCGTCCTTCTAAGTTTACACGATATCCAACTCCATTTACTTCGAGCTTTCGTGAAAAACCCTCCGTTACACCCGTAACCATGTTTGCAATAAGCGCACGCGCTGTCCCCCATTGAGCTCGCTCGTTCTTATCATCTTCTTGATTAATGGTGACTTGAATTTCTTTTCCTTCTTCGCCATCCACAAGACTCACCGTAATTACGGCGTTTAGATCTTCTTTCAACTCCCCTTTAGGACCTTTCACTATCACGGTCTGTCCGTTGATAGTTACATCGACCCCCTGAGGAATGGTGATGGGTTTTTTTCCAACTCGAGACATAGGCTATTATGAAATCTCACAGATTACTTCTCCGCCAAGATGGCGTGCGCGTGCTTCCTTGTTTGTCATAAGACCATTAGGTGTCGATAAAATAGCGATACCTAGGTGAGACAACACAACAGGGAGGTCTGTCGATTTTGCGTAAACACGCTTCCCAGGTGTGCTGATTCTTCGAACTGTCTGGATCTTTGGTCGATTGTTTTCGTATCGAAGCTGAACACGAAGCACAGGAAACTTTGCTTCAGTTAATTGCTCTGTGCGACCAACGTATCCCTCCTTCTCCAAAATCTTTGCGATTGCAAATTTGATTTTTGAGTATGGTAAAGATACCTCAGCTTTTTTTACAGCCTGAGCATTACGAATACGAGTTAACATGTCTGAAATAGGATCAGTCATCATAAGGTTACCAGCTTGATTTTCTTACACCAGGGATCTCACCGCGGTTAGCTAATTCACGGAAGCAAATTCGACAGAGTCCAAAAGCGCGCATATATCCGCGATTCCTTCCACAGGACCAACATCGGTGAACAATTCTACTGGAAAACTTTGGGCGCTTTTTTGATTTTGCAATTTGGTTTGTAGTTGCCATATGCTATTCCTCTTTTTTAAGTGGAAGCCCGAGTTTTGTAAGAAGAGCCTTTGCTTCTGCATCTGTCTGTGCTGATGTAGAAATTGTCACCTGGATTCCATGAATCAAATCGATTTCTTCTGTTTTAATTTCAGGAAATGCGATGTGCTCTTTCATTCCAATTGAGTAATTTCCCTGACCATCGAACGATGTTTGAGGAAGTCCTCGGAAATCTCGCACACGAGGCAGAGAAATATTGATGAACTTATCAAGGAAATCCCACATCCGCTTCCCTCGAAGCGTTACTTTCATCCCCACAACGTTCCCTTCTCGAATTTTGAAACCTGCGATAGACTTTCGCGCTTTTGTTGAAACTGGTTTTTGTCCAGAGATACGAGTAAGCGTTTTTTCCGCCGTCTCGATATACTTGGCATCCTTCATTCCAGCACTGAGTCCTACGTTAAGCGTAACCGTTTTCACAGTAGGGACCGCATGAATATTTTTGTATCCAAACTCTTCTTTGAGTTTTTGAACAACTTCTTTTTTGTAAAACGTTTGAAGTGCCATAAAATTACTCGATATCTTCAGATTGACCCTTTGATCGGATCAAACGAATTTTGGTCTTCTTACCCTCTTTATCAATAAATTTATATCCGATGCGTCCAGACTTTCCGCTCTTAGAAGAGACAACTTGTACATTAGAGGCGTGCATCGGAGCTGGAAATTCAATCTTCTGACCTGCACGGTCTCCCTGTTTACGCATGTGTTTGATGAGAATATTTACACCCTCAACTACAACACGCTCAAGCTTAGGAAATACCTGAATGATAGTTCCCTGCTTTCCTTTGTCTTTTCCGCTTAATACACGGACTTTGTCGCCAGTCTTAATCTTCATATGTATTAGAGCACCTCAGGAGCGAGAGAGATGATCTTATTATATCCAAGCCCACGAAGTTCGCGTGCTACAGGTCCAAAAATACGTGTTCCTTTTGGATCCTTTGTTTTCTTATCGATAATAACAGCTGCATTCTCATCAAAACGAATATAGGTTCCATCTTTTCGTCGTGTTTCCTTTCGTGTCCGAACAATAACGGCTGTTACAACATCACTCTTCTTGACACCCCCATGAGGTACAGCTTCTTTAACTGAAGCCACAACTAAATCACCAATAACGGCATAGCGCTTTCGGTAACCTCCGAGGACTCGAATAACCTGAAGCTTTTTTGCTCCTGTATTATCCGCGATTTTTAACATGGATCGTAGTTGAACCATATACTAATTTGCTGTTTTTTTAACAAGGACTCTCCAACACTTTGTTTTTGAGATTGGACGACACTCTTGAAACTCAACTTTCTCTCCAACTTCATATGAACCATGTTCATCATGAACGTTGAATTTTCTACTCTGGACGTAGCGCTTCCCATACTTTGGATGAACTACTGTACGATCTACGCGTACCACAAGTGTCTTGTTCATCTTGGTTGAGACGACTTCTCCAGTAAACGTGCGTTGGATTTTTTGAGTCTTCATACAATTATTCGGTCTTGCTGGCTGATTCTACATCTCCTTCCATCTGCACAAGAATCGTTTTTATTCTTGCAATTTGACGCTTTAGAACACGAACTTCTCGAACGCTCTTTAGCTGATTGGAAGAGAGTTTAAACCGTAACTCTTTTAATTTTGCAAACGTATCACCTAATTCCTTCGTGAGGGCTGAGGCGCTTTTTGAGCGCAATGTTTTTGCATCCATAGACTAGTTCAGTTCACGAGAAATAATTTTTGTCTTGACCGGAAGCTTATGGACCGCGAGCGTCAAAGCTTCACGTGCAAGGACCTCATCAACTCCTCCAATTTCGAAGAGGACTGTACCAGGTCTTACAACGACAACGTAATGATCTACTGCACCCTTTCCTTTACCCATTGGCATTTCCGATCCTTTGGAGGTTACAGGCTTATCTGGAAATACACGAATCCAAACCTTTCCACCACGTTTAATCGCTCGAGTCATCGCGCGACGTGCCGCTTCGATTTGACGAGAGGTTACCCAGGCACCTGTAAGTGCTTTGATACCGTATGATCCGAAAGCAAGCGTTGTCTTGCTTGTTGCAAGACGCTTCCCTCTGGCGCGGCCCTTATGCCACTTACGATGTTTTACTTTTTTAGGAATCAACATATCGTGAGTTTAGGTGTTGTCGAAAACCTCACCGCGATTAATCCAGACTTTCACACCCGTTGCTCCCCAAATGGTTCGGGCAGTTACAGACGCATAATTGATATCTGAACGAAGGTTGTGAAGAGGAATTTTTCCTTGTGCGATTGTTTCACTACGTGCAATATCTGCTCCATTCAATCGTCCTGCAACCGTGATTTTTACTCCCTGTGCTCCACCTTTCATTGAACGCTCAATAGCCATCTTCATGATTCGTCGAAATGGCATACGCTTCTCAATATCAGCAACAATTTGTTGACCGACGACTTGAGCAGAAAGAGCTGGTTTTGGAACTTCTTTCACGTTAATACTCATCTTTACTCGACGACCTCGAAAGAATTCTGCCTTCAACTTTTTCGTCAAATCTTCAATCCCAGCACCAGCACGTCCGATAATGATACCTGGCTTTGCAGAATGAATAATCAAACGCACTTCCTGACGTGAACGCTCGATTTCAATTCGATCGACAAGCGCTTCTTTCAAAAGCTTTTTCAAGAAAATACGCATTTCTACGTCTTCCTTCAAAAGATTTTTGAAGTTATTCTTTTTCGCAAACCAAACGCCATCCCATCCACGGATGACACCAATTCGGAAAATGACTGGATGTACCTTCTGTGCCATATGAATTTAGTTTGCGGTTGATAACTTACGTTCTTTCTTTACGCGTGGTTCCAATGTAATGGAGATATGTGTTGTGCGCTTTCTAATCGGAGCCGATTTTCCAAAAGCTCTTGCACGCCATCGTCCAAGGGTTGGACCTCCGTCAGCCGTAATCGCTTTCACATACATTTCATCTACATTGAGATCAAAGTTATGAGATGCGTTTGCCAACGCTGAATCGAGAAGCTTTTTTACAGGCTCTGCAGCCGCCTTCTTCATCACATGTAATTGCGACTGGGCTTCTTTTACTCCCAAACCACGAATCAGATCAATCACAAGACGCACCTTTCGAGGCGACATACGGATATAGCGTGCTGTTGCTTTGACTTCCATAAGATTTCAATGATTATGCGGCCTTTTGAGTTTTTCCACCGTGACGCGTGAACTTTCGTGTTGGAGAAAATTCACCAAGCTTGTGACCTACCATATTCTCAACTACACGAACCTGAGG
>JABMNY010000039.1 GCA_013204385.1 Candidatus Uhrbacteria bacterium | reverse complement strand
CCCTACCCCGTACTGCAAGATCGACAATTCAACCCCCATCACATCAGCTCCCGGTTGTTCCTTTTTTAGATGCCTACAAACCCGCGCATTCCCGCATCCAAGTTCCGCAAACGACTCGCCTGACTTGAGCGCCAAAAGCTTGGAAATACGCTTTACATCCCTATTCCACGTAGGTACCCAAGGCGCCCCTTGCAGTCCCGCATATGCCGCAGAACCAACTAAAATAAAGAGAATAAAGAGAAAAATCTGCCAATACATATAAAGAAATTGTATCACACCTTGAGAGTATTGACTTTTTCTTAATTAAAAACCCCAGGATCCTAAGATCTGGGGTGTGACCTAGTCACCGTGTGGACTAAGTCTCGTTGCTCTTGTCCTCACCAGCGGTGGGGTTGAGCTCGGTAGGTGCTTGTGATGACCCGCAACCAGCAAGACACTCCCCGTTTTGGGCATGTCGATTGGTCTGCAGGACTGATGTACTCGCAGGGTCCACAGCTCAGGTGACGCGGGACGGGCGTATCCCAGTCCCGAACGATCTTGAGTCCCACTCGTTCACCGACGTGTACAGAGATCGGGTTTGTGGTGATTCCAAATGCGACGATGTTCTGAATCCCGGGTAGTGACGGAACCGCATCATAGATCTGATGACTCAATCCTTGACCGCGAACGTCAGGATGGACCCAGACCGATCCGATTTCGACGAACCCTTTTTCAACGGGCCACACTGCGATGAACCCGACCGGCACATCGCCTTGCATGAGCACCACGGCGAGATTCTGCTCATAGAGCGTCTTGATGTTCTGTGCCGTATTGCGTGTTGAGTCGATCTTGGGTTCTGCGCTAAGTGAAGTTGAGAGTGTCTCCCAGACAGATTCAGGGAGATTCATCGGGTGAACGTGCGTGATGGGCATGACTGCTCCTGTGTGTGAGTCAAAACAAAACAGCCGTCCGAATGGACGACTGCAAAGGTTGTTCTAACAAAAAACCTCGATCGTCCTACAGGCGACCGCGGCGGCGGAGAGAGATGAGTTGTATGAATGTATTCATATCTAGATTCACCATAACCATTCCCCCAGAATCGGTCAATCTCCATTGCTCAGATCAGCAAAAAATCGTACAATTTGGATAATAAACATTATGAATCAGAAAAAACATCCTTCTTGCGGACAGACCGCACGCGATATCAGCTTTCATCCAAAAACGCGTCTTCAACGATTTTTAGCCCTTTCTCATGAAGATCGGGCGGATGTCTTGCTCTGTCTTTCAAAAAAGATTGCCCATGATCTTCTTGATCAGCTTGATTTGTCGGTTGTGACGGATATTCTTGAGCATCTCGATCCTGATCAATCTGCGGACATCATCCAACTTCTTCCAAAACGTAAGCGGAAAAAAGCGATTGCGTCACTGACAAATGCGCTCAAAGAACAAGTCACGTTCCTTTCGGAGTTTGATCCACAAACCGCCGCAGGACTCATGAATCTTGATTACATCCAGGTTGATGAACGAGCCCTGTTAAAAGATGTGGCTGTTCAGTTTAAAGCACATGAGAAAAAGACAGGACGTCTCCCAACAATGCTTGTCTTGCGCAATGGAAAACTCGTGGGACAACTCCCAGGGCATGCACTTGGACTCAAGTCTCCGACAGATTCCGTCGCTTCATCGATGCGCTCCGTTGGTTTCATTCATTACAACGCCACCCGACAAGAAATTGTCGATGTCTTCAAGCAAGGGAATAAAAACAAACTTGTTGTGTTGAGTCCTGAGGGAAATATTCTTGGAGTCGTCTATGCAGATTCACTTCTAAGATTTTTGGAAGACAAGGCCACGCAGTCACTCTATAAATTTGCTGGTATCAGTAAAGAAGAATCCGTCCTTGATCCTGCGGGAACAAAAATTCGTCTCCGCTATAAATGGCTCATTTTGAACCTTGGAACCGCCTTTCTTGCGGCATCCATTGTCAGCCTCTTTCAAGAAACGATTTCCACCTATGTCCTTCTCGCCGTCTACATGCCGATTGTTGCTGGGATGGGAGGAAACGCGGGAACGCAAACACTTGCCGTACTCGTTCGAGGAATCTCGCTCGGCCAGATCGATTTAAAAACAGCTCTCCCAACACTTAAACGCGAAATGCTTGCGGGACTTGTGAACGGTCTCATTGTTGGACTCATTGTTTCCCTGATCGTGATTCTTTTTAATGGAGACTTCTTGATTGCATTCATTCTCGGATTCGCCATGATTACAAACCTCGTCGTCTCTGCCACATTTGGAACCATCGTTCCGCTTATCATGAAACGCCTTGGAAAAGACCCTGCCACAAGCGCGACCATTTTCATCACCACCGCCACAGACGTCCTTGGATTCCTCTTCTTCCTCGGTCTCGCAACGCTCTTACTTCCGTAGCAACATCACAAACCAAAACACGGCCCGAGGGCCGTGTTTTTTAGTAGTCGAGTCCTTCGCGTGCTTTCACGCCTGAGTAAAAATAATGTTTTCGCAAACGCATCTCCGTCATGAGATGTGCACGATCCACAAATGCCTGTGGAGCATTGCGCCCTGTCATGATGAGTTCGGTTGTCTCTGGTTTTTGATTGAGGAGATCCAACACTTCTTCAACGGAAATGATCCCTAGATCCGCGCTTGAATTTACTTCATCCATCACAACGACATCAAACCCATCGGCAAACAGACGAGCCACTTCTTTCAGTCCTCTTGTTCCTTCTTGTTTGTCGAGTTCTGAAATCGAAAAGTCGAAACGATTTGTTACAGGATCAATCCGATCACGTCCCGTCGCGACATATTCAACCCCTTGAAGTCCCTCTAAGACCTTCCGTTCGAAATAATGTGTGTCTCCACCCTTATCAAAAAAGACAATCCCTACACGCTTTCCAGCCCCTACTGCCCGGATCGATTCACCCAGTGAGGCAGTTGTTTTTCCTTTTCCATTTCCTGTAAAAAGTTGAATGAGTCCGTATCCTTCACGTCCTTTGATTGCCGGGTCTGAAGCGACAACAATGCCTTCATAGGTTCGAAATGCTTCAATTGCTCCACCTCCTGGAAACGCTCTTCCATCAGGAAGTTCTTGCTTGGGATCGACCCATTGAAACGTGTCGTGTTCTTCAGATAATTGAATTGCAGGAGTGCCGATCAATCGAACTATGTAAAAAATCCCAATAATAGGTGATGTCATCATGTCACCCCCAACCCCCCACAACCCAACATGAATTGGATGCTCAATGTGAAGACTTTCAGGACTGAGCCCGAGCTCCTCCTTCAATTCTCTTAATAACCCCTCATGAGGTGTTTCACCTGCATCCATCCGTCCACCTGGGAAATCCCATTTTCCTTTGACTCCCTCATGGTCGAGTTTCCCCGTGTCACGAACCAAAAGAATCTTCCCTTGCGCATTTACAAGCACTGCCTTATTTGCCACGAATTTTTTTTCCATATTGTTGTCTCTGCGTAAAAATTGAAAAGAGAAAACGGGGTCTTGTCCCCGCTCTCTCGCTTTCTTCTTAACTACATCCGCTGGTTGCGCCACAATTTAGACACTTATAACACGCGGCGTTGCGAACCATCATACTTCCACATGTTTCGCATGCGGGAGCGTCTGATTGGTTGTCGAATGTTTGTGTGTGAACGCTGCGAAGCTCAAGCTTTTGACCATCTTCTGTTTTTTGTTCAAAAAGTTTTGGTTGTTTTTCTGCTACTCCTTCTTCTTTTACAAGCCCAGAAACATCTTCAACGCTTACGTCTTCTGCATCTTCTTCCGTCTCAACATTCGCGTTCACCCCGACCGCCAACTGACTTTCTCGAGGCAAGAACTTGATCGCAAGCCATCGGAAGATATAATCCGTAATGGATTTTGCAATCCGAATCTGCGGATTGTTTGTGTAGCCAGACGGCTCAAAGCGCATGTGCACGAACTTATTGACCAATACTTCCAGTGGCACCCCGTACTGGAGACCGATCGAAATAGACGTGGCAAAACTATCCATGAGTCCCGAGATCACCGAACCCTCTTTTGACATGGTAATAAACAACTCCCCCGGTGTTCCATCGTCGTAGAGTCCAACGGTGATATATCCTTCTGTATTTCCAACGGAAAATTTATGTGTGATTGCACGACGTTCATCTGACAAACGTCTGCGACGCAAGCGAGAATCGGCATGCACTTTTACCGTTGGAATACTCGCAGGAGCAGCTTCCGGCTGTGCTTGATTCTGTTTCTTCGCGTCACTCTCTTTTGACGTTGTGAGTGCTTGCTGTCGCTTTGATCCATCTCGGTAAATCGCGATTGCTTTGAGACCCAGTTTCCACCCTTCCATGTACACATCCGCGATCTCTTCTCGTGTCGCGTCATGTGGCATGTTCACCGTCTTGGAGATCGCTCCTGAGATAAACGGTTGAACCGCTGCCATCATTCGCAAATGCCCCATGTACTGAATGGTCCGTGTTCCCTGCGCCGCCTTAAACGCACAATCAAATACAGAAACATGTTCTGGCTTCAAGTACGGTGCCCCTTCGATCGTATCCTTCTCTTCAATGTACGCAAGCATTTCGTCACGTTCCAGATCGGTATATCCAAGTCGAGTTAACGCCTCAGGAACGGTATTATTTACGATCTTGATCATTCCTCCACCAACAAGCCACTTATATTTCACGAGCGCAATATCTGGCTCAACACCTGTGGTATCACAATCCATCAAAAATGAAATCGTTCCGGTTGGAGCAAGGACAGAAATTTGTGCATTGCGTAATCCATGAACACTTCCATGTTCCACAACATTATCCCAACAGGTTCGTGCTTCTGTCAGAAGATCTGCAGGAACTCCCTGTGCCTGGATTCCGTATGAAGCATCCCGATGCATGCGCATGACTTCCATGGCTGGTTCTTCATTTGCTTTATAGCCCGCAAACGCTCCAATCTTTTCTGCAATTTTTGAAGACTGGTAATACGCATGACCACTTTGAAGACTTGTGATTGCGGCCGCCAAGTTCCGTCCTTCCTCTGAATCATAGGCAATTCCACGACTCATGAGTAGTGCCCCTAAGTTCGCGTATCCAATTCCTAGTGGACGGTAATCAATACTATTTTGTTCAATTGCAGGAGTTGGATAGGTGGAATTTCCAACAGCAATTTCCATGGCTGTAATGATGATCTCGTTCGCTTTCTTAAATGCGTCAATATCAAAAATCATTTCACCATTCACCTCCTTTCGAAAACGCATGAGATTCAAGCTGGCCAAGTTGCAAGCACTGTCATTCAAGAACATGTACTCGGAACATGGATTAGAAGCGTAAATGCGATCTGTATTTTTACAGGTATGCCATTTGTTGATGGTCGTATCATATTGCACTCCTGGATCACCACACTGCCAAGCAGCATCCGCCATCATGTCCATGAGCTCCTTCGCTTTCCATGTTTGAACAGGTTCACCAGTCGTGACCGCGTGGGTCGTCCAGTCTCCTCCTGCTTCAAGTGCTTGCATGAATTCATCAGTCACACGAACTGAATTGTTGGCATTTTGAAAGTAGATGGATGCATAGGCAGCTCCATCAAGTGAACTGTCGTACCCCGCATCAATCAGCGCCCAAGCTTTCTTCTCTTCCTTTACTTTACAAGTAATAAAATCATCTATGTCTGGATGATCAATATCCAAAATCACCATCTTTGCTGCGCGACGCGTTTTTCCGCCACTCTTAATAACTCCTGCGAATGCATCAAGTCCTTTCATGAATGAAACAGGACCTGACGCTTTCCCATTACTTCCACCTAAATATTCATGACGAGATCGCAATCGAGACAAGTTTGATCCAGCTCCTGAACCTCCTTTAAACAACATTCCTTCTGTGACACACAAATTCAAAATCGAACGCATGTCATCTTGAACGGAGTTGATGAAGCAGGCAGAACACTGTTGTGGTCGAGATGTCCCCACATTGAACCAAACAGGCGAATTGAACGCAGCCATTTGATTCACAAGAATGTAATGAAGTTCGTCATCAAATGCCTGTGCATCTTCCTGAGTTTGAAAATAACCATCCTTTCGTCCCCAATTTGCCATCGTCTTTGCAACACGTCCAACAAGTTGCTTTACAGAATATTCACGATCTTCTTTTCCGATCGTTCCAAAGAAATACTTGGAGACAACAATGTTCGTTGCGGTTTGTGACCATGTTTTTGGAACTTCAACATTCTTCTGCTCAAACACAATCTTTCCCTTTGAATCAGTGATACTCGCATCTCGTGTCTCCCATTCAATTTCATCATAAGGATGAACGCCCTGTTTTGTGAAATATCGATCAACGGTAATTCCATGTCCATACACTTCTTCACGTGTCTCTTGATGTGCAATCGCCCGAAATCCCGCATAGCGCTTTGCAACATGGACCAAATTATTATCAATGAATGTTAACGAGATTGTCTCTCGCACATCTGAAAATGACGGAACAGTATGACCATCAAACTGCTTTGTCAGACGTGTGATGACTTGGGATGCAATTCGCTCAGCCAACATCCCATCCTTCATTCCTGACGCAACAAGACTATTACGCACGGAAGCAAGAAGTTTATGTTGATCGAAAGATTGTTCTTCACCATTTCGTTTTTTAAGACTCTTTACAGAAGTCATAAAATTCCAGACAGCATCAGAGATACCTTGTGTTTCCACAGCTCGTGTTTGAGCATGTGCGTGTGTGTGATCCGACATAGGGCGAGTATGTGGCTAAACTCCATACGATTGTATGGTCTTGATAAAAAGGAAACGGGACGAATGGAGCGAGCAGATAAAAAGAAGATCCAACGTAGGATCATCTTTGCCTCTTGGAAGGGTCAAAAAACTGTTGAATACCCCACTTCCCCACCACCACTACATGTTGTGGTCTGTTTATATTTTAGACCACGACATGTAGTGTGTCAAAGAATTTGTTATCCACATTATTTTGACGACACTCCCACTTTTTTTGTTAAAACCCCATGCTGAGATTAATCGCAGGAGCTTGTTCTTTTTGCTTAAAATCAATTGGAATTGCTTTCCGACCTCCAAGCCGATCCTCATAAGCAAGTGCATCATATTTCAACCCATACTCATACACCGCTTTTGTCACTCTTACATCCTGCAGACAATACTCCTTGATCTTCTGAATCTCCCCCTGCTTCCACCACTCAACAGCTTGCAATCCATGGCCGGATTTTCGATGTCCCACCGTTGCCGCTGCAACATCATCAAGTTTCAATCTGAATCCAAGTGATTTATGGATTTGCTCTAACATGTCCAATTGCGGGAATGCATTGAGGTCCCCTGGATAATAATTATTCAGGATAGGAGTATCAAAAAAACGAGAGTTGTATCCGATCAAACGATCACTTTGTTCTAAACGTGTCCAGAGTTTTGGAAAATCCTTTTCCTCATAACACACATATTCATCCGTCTCGTAAAAATAGACACCCACAACGGAAATGCGCATTAAGCGCATATCTCCCCCAGCAGCCGTTTGCGTTTCAATATCGAAGACAATTTCTTTTGACATAGTAAAGGCTATTATAACATACGCTAATCCTCAATATGTCTCTTTAAAACAAGCCCAAACTCTCCGTTTGGAAGGATTGCGGGAGATGGATCACACAAAAGCCCATTCACCGTCAAGACAGGCTTTGAGTTATTCTGGGAAAGGAAATCGAATGCATTGGTAGATGTCGCAAAAGGAATCCCACCCTGATCACATCCATATAGGTAGACTTCATCATTATGCACCATCGCTCCAGGAATTCCTTGGAAAATATCGACCTTTCTCTCATCTGCAAAATGAATACCATCGTCACTTGTCGCTACCCATATCCCTCTGTCATCACCCTCATGTCTCGCAAAATACATGATCCATGAACCTTCAAACAGAACCACTTCTGGGTCTGTCATTAATGTATCTGACAAAAGTGAAGCATCTTCTACCGTAAAGTGAATTCCATCTGTCGAGAGGGCCGAATAAAACGTATAGATGATGTTAGGCTTCTTCTGTCCTCGAGCACGTCCCGCATTCCAATCAAAGAAATATAATCGCAAGCTTCCATCTTCCAGTTGGATAACAGAGGGATCTACAGGAAGCAGATCTTCTCGGTCCAACTCGACAATCACGCGATCAGACCAGGTTTCCCCGTTATTGTCCGAAGTAATAAATGCCACGCGCTCATCCTCTCCCTCTTTTTTTGGAGATGCATCAACAAAATAACTCATGATTGTCTGAGCAGGATAATCTGTTATCGGCTTATCCAAAACCAATAAATCCGGAACAGACGCGTGCTCTGCAATTGCTTCTTCTCCAAGACTCCACGCTATTCCGTCAGAACTTGTTGCAAAAAATACATGATCGTAATACAAATTTGCGATTGGTTGATTTTCCTGAGGATTTTTTTCACTCACAAACACCTCTTCATTTCCTGTTTGCAGATCTTGAGACACACAACCAAAACCACTCAGAATGAGCAGGAAGATAAGGATACTAAATTTCATACAGATATATTTTAGTTGATTGATAATCTTCAATTGAAAGTAATCGTAAATTTGGGAACGTAAAATCTCTTGAAACAACTCGAGTTCCTGAAGGAAACAACTCTTGCAATCGAGGTTCTAGACGCTTATTTACTTCAGGAAATAAATAGCACGTAATAATATCTGTTTCAGGCAATGGATCTTTTAAGATATCTGAAACAGAAAACTGAGCACGGTCAGATGTTCCTTTTGTGGTAGCCAAAAATCTTGCATACAGAACAAGAAGACGAAGGCGCTCTAATCCAACTCCTGTTCCACCCATTTTTACTGCCTCATGAATGATCGCTCCATCTCCACATCCTAAATCTAAGACGCGATCACCTGCTTTAAATCCTCCACACGTAAGCATTTTTCGAGAAATGCTTCCAGAAGTTCTCACCCATGGAACCGTCAAAATTCCATTAATCATCAGATAGCCGATCACACCTAATAAACAGCAAAGTATTCCAAGAGCGATTGATGTGAGAGAAAATATCAATGGGCTCATAGATTAACTGACGACCGCTACTGATGCAGCCGCTTTCATTCCTTCTGCATACGTTGGATAGGCATGAATCATATTCGCTATGGTATCGATTGTTGCGTTTAGAGAAATTACGAGTGCAGCTTCATGGATAAGTTCTCCTGCATGAGGACAGATCAAATGTGCTCCAAGGAGTTTTCGTGTTTTTGGATGTGCGACAAGCTTAATCAACCCTGATTGAGCATGGTCCGTTACCGCTCTCCCAAGCTGAAGTATTTCGTACTGCCCCATGAGCACTTTCCCATAGAGTTTTCTCACTTCCGCCTCCGTCGCTCCAACGCTCGCCACCTCTGGATCAATAAAAGTCACCCGAGGAACAACGTGTTCATTGGCACTCAAAAGTTTTTGTTTCTTCTTTGCAAACAGTGCTGCATTTCCCCCAGCGATCCAACCCTCATGATGCGCTGTATGCGTAAACATAAGCCCTCCATCTACATCTCCTGCTGAAAAAATGTGGGGCGCTGATGTTCGTTGTTTCGCATTCGTCTTTATGTTTCCGTGTGTATCTAAATCGACCCCAGCTGTATCCAGTCCTAATTCCTGCACATTCGCACGCTTCCCTGTCGCAATGACCACACGCTCAACAGCAAACATCTGTTCAACCTGACCAGGAGTCATGACCTTCACTCCAATCACTCCCACGCGACCATTTACAAGTTCTGTGATCTTCGCTTCCGTCACAACATCCACACCAATGTGCCTAAGCGCTTCAGCAGCTCGGCGTGAAATTTCTACATCTTCTCGATCTAGCACAAAAGGAAGAGTTTGTACTAACACCACACGCGTTCCAAACGAAGCATACAGCGTTGCGATCTCGCATCCAACAGGACCTGCTCCAATAATCGCCATGGACTTAGGTTGTTTTGTCGCACGCAATGCCTCCCTCCACCCCCAATATGGAATTTCCTCAATTCCCGTGATTGGGGGAATAAAATCCGTTGTTCCTGTAGCAAGAACGAATCCCTTTGCTGTAAGACGCTCCTCCCCCACCTCTATGGTCTGATCGTCCACAAACGTTGCTGTTCCAATCCGATGAGAGACGTTTAACGTTTTGAGAATCTCAAGATAACGATCTCCAATATCTCCTCCACCTGTAACAGTCTTTACGACCTGATCGCGATACTTCATGACACTCGTCCAATCAAGCGATCGCACAGAAGCCTCGATCCCATACTCTTTTGATCGTGCAATCTGTCGATAGACCGCAGCTGATTTTAACAATGCTTTTGACGGAACACAGGCATCATTTGGACACTCACCCCCAAGACGACTCTTCTCAATAAGACAAACGGAAGCTCCTTGTTGTACTGCGGCTTCTACCGCAGAAAATCCAGCAGCTCCTGAGCCAATAACAATGACGTCGAATGTGTTCTGTTTTTTCATAGGATCGATTATTGAAATACTGGTCGGACACCCTCCCACAAGCGATCATCCCCTTGTTGCTTTAGGGCAAACCACCATTCAGCTCCCCAAAGATACGCCTCAGATAATCCTGCCTCCTGAGCAAAGAGTATATTTTGTTCAAGCATCTCCACGGTAAACGTATCGTACCAATCAGTAAGAGGTCTTGATTCAATTGGAGCAGGAAACCATGGTTCAGCTTGTAATTCGGAGACGATGACACGACTCACATACGGCTGAATGAATGAAGCTCTGAAGAAATAGAACTCTGGTGCAAGTGGATACACAAAATAGCCAAACAAGTCATTCCATGTTTGTCGATAAAGAGAGATTCCTAACACATCGGCCGATTGAGCTGAGTCTATCCACGGACCAATTTCTCCGCTGACAGTTACTTGAATTGGACGATCATCAAGCACACGAACAAGATCAACTCGCTCCTTAAATTGCGCAACAGAAATCTCTGGACATTCTCCAAACGGAAAAAACGGTTCATTTTCCACCTGCCAACGAATCACGGAGTCCGACTGTTTATACCGATTGACCGCAACCTCAATAAATGACAGTGCAGCCGCATTCAGTTCGGTTGAACTGAGATTCTCTGCCCAGTCAGGAATGTAACACTCAGGCCAACGAGGAACTTTAATTCCAACCACGAGTGTCATATTCACGTGTCGCTCTTCAGAAAGACGCATGAGCGTATCTGGAATACTCCACGCATACTCACCTTGCTCATGCTCGATTTCAGACCAATACAGAGGGAGTCGTACATCGCGAACGTCCAGATCATCAATAAGGGCAATATATGTCTCTATGGGATCTAATTCCAGTTGTTGCGCATATGTCCATGAATAGGTGACTCCAAAAGTTGGATGCATAGCAGGTCGCGTATTGATCCAAACGAATGCGGTGACAAAAAGCGCCAGTGTCGCAATCCCTGCAATACTGATCAAGAAATAGAATGCTGTTGTATGATGCTGTTTCATGTTTCTCCAAACAAAATACGTAATCCCCTAAATCTCGTCTCGTTTCTCACGCAAGAACGCTAACCAACTTTCCACAATATCGATTGCCGCTTTAAACGGAGCTTCGATAATGAAATCAAAAAAGAAAAGAAAAATGTTCACCCGTGGTGCACGTAATGCAACCCAACGCCCCGCACGAATAATTGGAAGGAAGAGAATATCCGCAACCGTTCCGAAAAATCCGCGTGACATATCCACGACAACGAGTTCTCGAAGTGTATTGCGAATACGAAGTCCAAAGTATGCAACTAATGATAAGAAGAAAATGAAGAATGCAATAGAAAGAGTGTTAAAATCAAATGATCTCAGCACGGAGGTGATAACGAAAATCGTCATTACTAAGATAAACACATAAAACCCATTAAAGACCCACCAAAGAGCTCCTCTTCCCCAAGGACGTTTACGTTTAAAAATCAAACTAAATTCTTCTCCTTGACCAAAAATGGCATGAAGCTCGTCCAGAATACGGGCCGTGTTCTTCGCTTTTGGGATACGAACACTCAGTCCGATCAATGTCAACAAGAGCGGTGGAAAAAGAATATTTACGGTGAGTGGGACGTAATCCGTTGATTGAAGGATTAACAATTCATACGGAAGCTCAATCAAAAACGCTAGGATAGATTTTGTCAAAAGCAGAAAGAACGCGGTGCGAAAGACAACTCGCGTCAGCTTTGTTCGAAAAGAACTATACCGAGCCTCTGCAGCCTTTGTGATTGCTGCATCGATACTTGTGATATCTCCGCTCATTAATGAAGAAGCAAACGCTTCAGGATTATCTGTGACGATATCTGAAAGGAGATGAAACACGATTGCATGACGACGGATGAATCGAAACATTTCGTCTTGCGCAGGATGTTGAATTTGATGATCAACAGAATCTATCACTTTTACGAGATTCATCGCAATCTCTTTCACCACCTGAGACCCTGGAGCTGCTTTCCGCCATGCAGGATAGTAAAGGGTCAAAATACGATAGCGAAGCGTTGCTTGATTCGATTTCAAAACGCTGCGATGAATCGCGATATACAATTGCAGATCTCGCTCTTCTGTTGGAAGCGTTTTTGTCTGCCAATCTACACGACGAAGAAGTTCTTGATACGCAAAACTTGCAAGTGCTTCGTCAATGCAGGGTGGTCCAAGCACATATTCAATCTCAACAGAAAGCACATCTAGTAACCACTCGTATGCACGCTGACCATCCTTACTATCAGATTCAAGTGTCCCAAACAGCAACCGATACTTCTCCAAAATTCCAGCTACTTTCTCGATCATCCGAGTTGGAACTTTTTCATTTGGAAGATACCGTGCCCAAATAAGTTCTTTCAGAAGTTTTCCTGCCATTTCCATGGCAGGCGCGTCGATCATTCTTCGCTTTAAAACGCGTCGAATCGCATTCCGACGAAGAAGGTGTTCTTCATCATACTCAAGTGTATTTCGAACAGTTTCATAAATCGAAGCAGCCGCAGAAACGGTTTCTGAAACTTTGATTACATCTTCTTCTTTTTCAAGGAGTTCTTCTTCTCGACGCATTTGTACAACGGTTGAGAGAAGGTGTTCTAACGCTTTATCCATAACTATACAATCAACGGTAACGGATGAATTTCACTTTCTCGTCCTAACACAAGATCCTCGATACGATATGTTCCATGTGTCGGAGCTTCAATGTAACCACTCCACGCCATACGTGCAACTCCCCCCGAAGCAATCCAATCAAACAACCATTCATCTGTATACCGTGGGTCATTTTGAGACACTCCTCCCCCCATGTACGTTAACCATACACGATTAAACTCTTCTTGAGACCCAATCGGTGGTGCCATGACAATAGCAATCCCAAGACCACAATAAAATGACATTTCACTTGGCTTTGTCCAAAGAATATCTGTTGTTTTTAGAACGTCTGTAAAATCTTGAAAATAGGCAGCCCGAGAAGGGTGCTCAGGAACATTCACCCACGTCCCAAGTTCTTTTTTCAACCCAAGTTCTTTTACCGCATTGCGATAAAACAGCACTCCATCTTTTCGATACCCCGCCATAAGATTCAATCGAATTTCATGACGTGCAATACGAGACTTTAAACTTTGAAGAATTTTCACTCCGAGCGCACGTTGCGCTCCCGCTCCTCCAACACTATAAGTAAGCGTAAGTGGGTGCTCCGCTGAGGATTTCTTACACCTGATTGGACCGAGTTCTTCTTTAAGTGTGCGCTGGTATCGATCATGAAAGATTCCATTAGGATCCAAATTACACAATCGATCTGCTAATAAATTCTTCACGACAGTGTCCTTTGGTCCACCAACTAACTCTTTTGGAAGTGGAAAGCCTGTCAAAAAAATATGATCCGCACGCACTCCATACAACTTGAGTCGTTCCACAACACGCCCATTGCTTGCAAGATACTTAATGCGACTACTCTTTGGATCAATAGGTGCCCAGGCACGAGAGATGTCCGCATCAGTGGTAACACACCAAATCTCACCAGGGTAATCGTAATAATCTGCAAAAAAAGCTGATATAAAAAATGTTGTGACAAATGGAAGCGGATTTTCGGAAAGTTTTTCGATGAGATGTTTTCCAAACCCTTTTTTTATCATGTAGAAAATCTGCTTGAGTTGTGCATTTGGTTTTGAAAGATCTCTTCGAGGATAAAAATCTGGAATCTGTTGCCAGTAATCCATCGCTTCAAATAAAAAATTTCCAACAACTGGAATAGGTTTCATTCGTGAGATAAACTCGTAAATTTTTCGACTCTCTCGCCAGTATTTTTGATCCTCAGCAGGAATTCCTGGGTAATCATTCGCGGAAAGAATTACTCCTCCAGAAAGATCTTTTAACGCGTAGGCTGCACGAGAATGACCATATCCCATGTTCACATCAACGACCCACGCACGCGGTGTTTTTGTGGTATGTGAATGTGTTGCCATATCTAGAAAAAAGAACGTTCTTTTGAACGTGCCACAATTTTATAAGCTTCTTCTGCTGTATCGACAATCTGAATCAATTCTAAATCCTTTGGACCAATGGTCTGAAAGTCGTCTCTTTGTACTTTTGCGGACCATTCAAACAACCCATCCCAGAACGCATGTCCAACACAAACAACCGGTGTGCACTGCATCTTTTTTGTCTGGATCAATGTGATAATTTCAAAGAACTCATCTAATGTTCCGAATCCTCCTGGAAAAAAGACATAAGCTTGCGCAGAAGCAGCCATCATTACTTTTCGTGTAAAAAAGTAATGAAAGGTTTGCGTCTTTGTGACGTACTGATTCACACTTTGCTCAAACGGAAGCTCAATATTTAACCCAATAGACTCTCCACCTGCCTCATAGGCCCCTTTGTTTCCTGCTTCCATGATTCCTCCTCCCCCTCCAGTAATAATGGTAAACCCCTTCTTCGACAACATGGCTCCAAGCTTTACCGCTTCTTGATACCAAGGACTCTCAGGTTTTAGTCGAGCTGATCCCCAAAACGTCACTTCTTGCGAAGAAGTAGAGAGAAACTGGAACCCAGAAACAAACTCAGACATGATTCGAAAAATGCGCCAACTTATTTCGTATAATTGTGTTTGTTGATCTTGAGGTTCACCCACTGCTCGTGGAAGTCTACATATGAGACGATCTTCAGCTAACCCACCCTTCTTTTTCTTTTGAGATATTTTTTTCGATAGCATAGACAAATAGATTCAACAAAATAGTCCTTCTATCTTATCACATTACAACGCAAATTGGTGAAGTTCTTTTCGGCGTCGTTTTGCCCCAGGACAAATCTCTTCGAGTAAATTCCAGAACCTCTCCCCGTGATTAAAATGGATTGTATGACACAGCTCATGAGCCACAACATAGCGAGAAAGATGTGGTGGAAGTAATGAAAGTTTATAATTAAATGAAAGCGTATTGGTTCTTGAACAAGACCCCCATTGCGCCTTATACGAACCGAGTCTTATGCGATTTACCTGAAATGGATGAACTTGTTTGAAATACAAAACATGATCAGCGATAACCTGCCTTGTAGCTCCCTCCACTTGAAATCGTGGGATTCCAGAATGTGTGAGGGGTTGTTTTTTTGGAATCCGATCCGCTAACGCCACGTGTTTCTCAATCCACTCTCGATGATTATTCAAAAACGTTTGAATGGAGGACAAAGATGGGTTTCGTGTTTTTGGGATAACGACTTCCCAATGCCCATCTGTACGGACAATGACACTCATACGCTTTGCCCGAGAGCTGTAACGGATGGGAAGGGATTCTGTGTGAAAATCAATCAATTCCATAGATCTCTCTATTCTACCAGGAGTGTCGGGTATAAAAAAACCCGATCAGATTGACCGGGTGTGTAGAGGGACGCGTCTCAGGCAGCGAGCACTTCGACTGCGCGTTGAGCGCCGAGCTCCTGGAGTCGCGACACGAGGACAGCTCGCAGTTCCGAGCAGGTTGTTGGGTT
>JABMNY010000038.1 GCA_013204385.1 Candidatus Uhrbacteria bacterium | reverse complement strand
CAGCGTTTCTAAAAACCCTTGAATGACTCCATCTTCTCCCCCTTTCCCATGAAAGACAGGAACAGCTACTGAAAAATCAGAACGTTTTGAAATAAAAAGGGGTAGATCACGAGGAAAATCGAATACTTGTACATCAAAATTAACCTCAAGCGCTTTTCGGACGTTCTCCGCCGATTTCAGTGCAACTTCACGCTCAGAATTATTCCCCCCAGTTAGAAGTGCTATTTGTTGGTTCATATATAAGTAGATCGTACATGTTCTCCTTATCGTTGCAAATCCTGGTATTGATTCAAGTCGCGGAGTTTGTTATTCTCTCGTGCAGGTGGCCACGTGGCGAATTGGGAACGCAGGGGTCTGCAAAACCTCGATGAGCCGGTTCGATCCCGGCCGTGGCCTCCAATTAAAAACGATGGGAATGTTTGTCCCATCGTTTTTAATTGGATCACTGGTCATGGTGAGAATCGATAGGTTCGATGCTCGAAATGAGAGAGCGGAGAGACAAAATGAAATTTTGTCTCTCCCGAACGAATAAGAGCAATATGGTTTACGTTCCACGAAAACCATATCCCGGCCGTGGCCTCCAATTAAAAACGATGGGAATTTTTGTCCCATCGTTTTTAATTGTGTTTAAAACACTTCAATCGTTACGTACTTAAGACCAAACTGTTTTGCATCTGCAAGGTCTTTCATCCAAATATCCATTTTGTAGTTATAACGCGCGTTCATTCGATCTTCCACATAAAACACACGGTCTCCATAAAGCTCTGGGATTTTGACGCGAGTTCCGATTGGAAGAAAGTTTGCTGCCACAACGTTTTCTATATTCCGTTCACACACATCGAGTCCTGATGCGGTAATACACGGAGTATCATCTGTCTGGCCAACCTCTGATGTATAGGCTGTCATAGAGATGGTGTAGTGACGACGCGCAGGTGCTGCGTCTGACGTTGGCAGGCTCCCGTACTCCTCTGTTTGATTTTGCATGGCTTCGATAATCATCGAAACTGTTTCAGTACTCAACGACATTTGCTCAAATTCCATATCTGCATTGGCAAGGTTTGGAAACAGAACATACGTCGCGACAACAATCACAAAGGCTGCCATCGAAAGAGTCTTTGCTTGATGACGCATGGGAGTGAGCTTCTTTTCAAATCGTACCCACCCCTGATAGAGAAAGGTTACGATTGTTCGAGAATACAGAAAATCCTCTTCCAATAGTCTCTTCAATTTTGAGATGATTTTATTCAACATACCCGGCACCTTCCTCCTACAGATGGCACTGGGCAAGCAAAATAAACAAATGAATCACCCTGAAAACAAAAGCACTCCCTTGGTAGAGAGCGCTCAAAGGGTACCATAATTTTGCCTTTTTGTCAATATGACTATCCCCTCAATTCGCGTTATTCAACCGTCACACTCTTGGCTAAATTGCGTGGCTTATCTGGATCTAAATTTTTTGCAAGTGCCATTTCATAGGCAAGAAGCTGCAGTGGAATGACTGATAAAATTGGTTGAAGAACTTCGAGTGTTTGAGGAATGACAATACAAGCATCAACAGAATCCTCGACGCGTGCTCGATCAGTTGTAATAGCAATAATCGCTCCCCCACGCGCTTTTAACTCCTCGATATTTGACCAAGTCTTCTCAAACATCGAATCGTTTGGACACAGAACAACCGAAGGAAATGCTTTACTGATAAGCGCAATCGGACCATGTTTCATTTCTCCACTTGTATATCCTTCTGCATGAATATAACTTACCTCCTTCATCTTCAGTGCCCCTTCGTACGCAATTGGTGCTTGAAACTTTCTTCCTAAATAGAGACAGTGATCCGCATTACGCATAATAGCAGTTGCTTTCAAAATCTCCTGTCTTCCATCTAAAATTTCTTGAACTTGTGCAGGAAGCTCAGCGAGCCCCGCAAGGATTGCGTGTCCATTTATCTCTTCCTCACGGAGTTGTGCAAAATAGACGGCGATCAACGTCAAAACGGTTAACTGACTCACAAAGGCCTTCGTTGAGGCAACTCCAACTTCTGGTCCTGCATGATTATAAACTCCTGCATCTGTCTCTCGAGCAATCGACGACCCAACAACATTCACAAGACCAAGGGTGATTGCTTGTTTGCGCTTTGCTTCATAAATCGCCTCAAGGGTATCTGCTGTTTCTCCAGACTGAGAAATAGCGAGTACGGCCGTGCGTTTTGAAATAAGGGGTTTGCGATAACGAAACTCGGAAGCAAGTTCTACTTCAACAGGAATACCCGCAATCTCCTCAATTAAATATTCTCCTACAAGACCTGCGTAATAGGCACTTCCACATCCCACAATAATAATGCGGTCAATCTGCGCAAGCCGATCACGTATTCCCTCAAGCCCCCCGAGAATACTCCGCCCTTCAATTAAATCGACACGTCCTCGCAAAGAATCTGCGATCACCTGAGGTTGTTCTAAAATCTCCTTAAGCATGAAGTGTGGATGCCCTCCTTTTGAGGTTTCTTCGACATCCCAATCAATTTTTAAGAGTCGATCCTGCGCAAGCATAGACACTCCCCCACTCAACTGAACTCCTTCACTTGTCACTGCCGCAATCTCCCCATCATCCAAGTACACAACATCTTTTGTATACGTGATCAGTGCAGAGGGATCCGAGGCAATATAATATTCTCCCTCTCCCACCCCGATCACAAGAGGGCTTCCCATACGAGCAACGATAAGCGTTTGCGGAACATCTTTTGAAATGACTACCAACCCATACGTTCCTCGCACACGCTCAAGCGTTTGCTCTACGGCTTGTAGTAAGGGAATTCCCTGCTTCACACGATCCTCGATTAAATGCGCCAATACTTCACTATCTGTGTCGGATGCAAATAAATGACCAGACGCCACAAGTTCAAGTCTTAGCTCTTGATAGTTTTCAATAATCCCATTATGCACGATCGCGATTCCTCCCGTGCAATCGCGATGCGGATGAGCATTCCGCTCTTGTGGAACCCCGTGCGTGGCCCAACGTGTATGTGCAATTCCGCACGTTCCCTGAGACTCAAATCGCTTCACTTTCTTTTCAAGCTCGACAAGCTTCCCTTCTGCACGAATTGTCGTGAGCCGACCGTTTTGGACACAGATGCCTGCTGAGTCATATCCACGATATTCCAAAACCGATAGCCCCTCCATTAAGATGGGGGTTGCTTGCTGAGTTCCAACGTATCCAATAATGCCACACATATGTCTCTATCTTTCCATGATCTTCATAGAAAGATCGATTTCCCGATCGTCAATTTGTGGAAAAGACCGTTATCTCCCAAAAAAGCTGAGTAAATCACCGACCTTATCTGTCAAAATCTGTTCGACGATTCTTATTTGCGGTACTCTAGAGAGTGAATTCTATGACAAAACATCAATACAACAAGCAGGGTTGGAATCGCAGAAAGCAATCGCATCGAAAAGGATCTTTTCTTGAGCGATTTGGAATCCAAGGGCTTAACATGAAAAATCTGGTTCTCCTTGGAATTATTATTCTCTTTGCTGGATCCATCGCCCTCCTTGGATTCATCGCTATTATTTCTCGTGATCTTCCAAATCCAGATTCACTCACAGAGCGAACAATCTCACAAACAACAAAAATTTATGATCGCACGGGAGAGCATGTGCTTTATGAAATTTTTGGGGATGAAAATAGAACACTTAAAAAAATGCAGACTGGATTTTGCGGAGACGGCTCTGAGCTAGAACTCGATGAAACAGGTATTCCCTTGTTTGTAGCTCAAGCAACAATCTCAGCGGAAGATCATTCTTTTTGTCAGCACTCAGGACTCGATTTTAAAGGTCTTGCACGTGCAATTCTCCAGAACCTGATGGGAAATCGTGTTGGTGGATCAACGCTCACGCAACAACTCGTCAAGAACGCAATTCTTTCAAGTGAGAAAACACTCACACGAAAAGTAAAAGAGCTTATTATTTCCTTAGAGCTTGAACGTCGCTATACAAAAGATGAGTTATTGCAGATTTATCTCAATGAGATTCCTTATGGATCAACCTATTATGGAATAGAAGCAGCCACACAGAATTATTTTCATACATCCGTAAATGAACTCACTCTTGCCCAGGCCGCAACGCTTGCCGCGATTCCAAAAGCAACAACGTATTACCTGAACAATCCAGACCGCCTTCAAGCTCGACGTGACTATATTTTGGGTGAGATGCTTGATCTTGGGTTTATTACCCAAGATGAACACGACCAAGCTATTTTAGAACTCACACCTGTTGAAGTGAATCTTTCAAATATTGATGCTCCGCATTTTGTGTTGTATGTGAAAGAACAACTTGAAGATACGTATGGTCGCAGTGCAGTAGAACAGGGCGGACTCAAAGTGGTCACCACACTTGATTTTGACATGCAGATGATTGCAGAAGAAGAAGTTCTTAAAGGTGTGGATGAAAACAAAGAGCGCTATGGTCTCACCAATAGTGCACTTGTCGCCATCGATCCAAAGACAGGACAAATCCTCTCAATGGTTGGATCAAAAAATTTCTTTGATGAGGAGATTGATGGACAAGTAAACGTGACTACTCGCCTACGCCAACCTGGATCAAGCTTTAAGCCTATTGTCTATGCAAAGGGGTTCGAGATGGGATACACCCCAAACACCGTTCTTTGGGACGTGGTAACAACCTTCCCAACAGTCACGGGCAATTACACTCCACACAACTATGATCTTGGAGAACTTGGTCCCATTCGCGTTCGAGATGCTCTACAACGTTCACTCAATATTTCAGCTGTAAAAATGATGTACTTGGTAGGTATTGAGAATGCGCTGGATTTCGCAACAAGCCTTGGGTACACCTCCTTTGATGATCACTCAGCATTCGGTCTCTCTCTTGTCCTTGGAGGAGGAGAGGTTCAGTTGCTAGAGCATACAAACGCCTATGCGACGTTCGCAAATGATGGTGTACGCAATGACATCGCGTCCATTTTACGCGTGGAGGATGCAGATGGAACAATCTTAGATGAATGGAAAGAGAGAGGAGGGAAAAAGATTCTCGATCCAAACATTGCACGCATTCTGACGAATGTTCTCAAAGATAATGATGCACGTACTCCCGTGTTCGGTGCAGGCTCCTATCTTCAATTAGGAGACCGACCTGTTGCCGCAAAAACAGGAACAACAAACGATTACCGAGACGGATGGTTAATGGGATACACCCCATCGCTCGCGGTTGGTGTCTGGGTTGGAAATAACGACAACACCGCCATGAACCGTGCAGGAGGATCTATTGGAGCTGGTCCTATTTGGAACGGATTCATGAAACGTGCCCTTGCAAATACCCCAATTGAATACTTCCCATCTCCAACGATTGAAGCAACTGGAAAGGCTGTTCTTGATGGAGATATTGCTTCGACAACCGTCATGGTCGATCGAGCGAGCGGAAAACTTGCCACGGAATACACCCCAGACTCTTACAAAGAAGAACGAACGTACGCGCAGTATCACTCCATTTTGCACTATGTAGATCGTGCAGACCCAACTGGAAGTGAACCAAAAAATCCAGATGAGGATGGAATGTATGCCCCGTGGGAAGCAGCGATTCAAACCTGGATTCAAAAGAAACAAGAAGAAACAGGAATCGAGATCTTAAACGAAGCACCTCCAACAGATGAGGATGATCTCCATGTTCCAAAAAACTTTCCGAGTGTAAAAATTACGTCCCCAAGTAAAAATGAAAATCTTGCGGATCGCACACTTTCTGTGTCAGTAAATACAGATGCTCCTCGAGGGGTAAATCGCACAGAATTTTATATCGATGGTCAGTATCTTGGGTCGGACGCCAGTTCTCCATTCTCTCTTTCCACATCGATTCCAAGTTCAATTGGTCGAGGAGTTCATACACTCAAAGTCATTGCCTACGATGACATCGACAATACAGGTTCAGACACTGTTTCATTTCAATTGAACGCAGACGCGGGAAGCGAGAGTCTTGAACTCATCGATCCAAAAAATGGACAAACAATTGAACGGACCAATGAGACTTATACGATCGTCGTGTCTCTAAAAAATCCAGAGGACTACAGCTCAGTCACAGTGTACGCAGAAGACCTCTCAACGGGCTCTGTAACGGTTGCAGGACAGGTACTTGACCCAACCTCTCCGTTCCTCACATTCGACTGGGCACTACCAGCGTCAGGAACCTGGGCGTTGTCTGCAAGATCTGTATCAGACGATGGTGCAACAGAACTCTCCACAACGGGTGTGCTTGTAGAAATAGTCCCAAGCGGAACAACAGAAGAAGCCCCACCAGAAGACACTTCAACGCCAGAAGATACACCTATCATCGACGAGAACATCTTCACCCCCGAATCAGATCTCAATCTGTTTGGTCCATAACGGCCTCAGAACATACACAAACCGCCCTGATTGCTTTATCTAGGAAGGCTTCTCTAAGCCACAATAGATTGACAAATGGGCGGTTTTCTGATACCTTTGACCGTCGAACCCTTCGACCACAACCCCATTCCTAAAGGAGGAATCATCATGGGAATCCGCGAAGAATTGCATGAAGGTGTCTTCGGACTGATGGCTTGCCTCATGCCCCTCGATAACAAGACGATCGTCCTGCTTTACAGAATTGTTCCCGAACGAGGTGAAGCCTTGTGGGTCCGCTTCCGTGCGTGGCAGAAAGACGGCCACGAAGACGAAGGCTTCGACAAGTTCACAAAAGACATGATCGAGACTTGGTTGAAAAGCCAGTTGGGAGCATCAACGTCGCGTCCCGCCTCAGCACAAGACGGTTTCGCTCGACCCAGGCCAACGCAAGGTGTCGATACCGTTCTCAAGAATCGAATCCTTCAGATTCTCTCCTCGGCTTCATCCCGTGATGACGCCAAAGAGCAAATCAAGAAGGAGGTGAAGCGACGACTCTCCCCTCGCCCACAGAGTTGTTCGGTGAATGTAAGCTGGTCAAGTGATCCTAAGGGACGATCAGTTTATGTCGGTCCCCAGGGACACCCCAGTTTCTCCGTCACCACCCGTTCCTGAAGGAGACTACCATGCCAAAGTGGCTTGTCGATCTGCTCGGCTGGCTCTTTCCTGAGCCCGAGCCAGAACTCGTCCCAATCCCAGTCCCGGTGCGGAATCGTCCTCTTCGGTGACACAACATTCATGTAAGGGAAAACATGTTTCAGAACCTTCTTATCTCACTCAATCCCACAAGCGGTAACCGCATGTGGTGGCTCATATACATCCTTGGCATGAGCCTCGTACTTGGTTGGCTGTTCATGGCCCTTCCATGGCTCGATCTCTTCCTTGATGGTGCTTTGGGGGTTGGTCAATATGGATCAAGGAAATTAATCGCCATGATCGCCTACGGGAATGAGCTCCCCAATCGAACCACGGACTACTACTTCCTTAGTGTGTTCCTAGGTATCCTAGTTTTGCAGTTCGGCGTCCAACTTATGCGGGTTGGAGAAAGCTTTGCAAAAGGACAAACCTTCCTCAATGGGAGATGGAGCTATCCTCCCCTCTAGCACCCACGGCCCCGCCTCTTAGCAAGACATTCCCATCTGGAAGCTTGTCTCTTAGGTGGGGTGTTTTGTATTCAAAAAACATCCCTGTGGATGCTTTGTGAATAACTTTATGACTCAAGAAATCGTAGCTTGTGGGTATTTATCTGGTTGATGAAAATCGGCCTCTTTGCCTGAAACAGGAGCAAAAGCGAGGAATTGACCCGACATGATGGCAAATGTGTTCAACCCTCTCAGGTTCTCTGGAATCATCTTCCAGGGGATAACGAGTGAACTTCTCCACATCTTCTCCCCAGTCTTTTCGTATCTGAGGATAGGGGCAAATTTCTCATATGCATGTTCACGGTGGCGAATGGAATCAAATCCTAAAACAAGAAAATGTCCGCCTGCTCCTAGCTCTATTTCCAAATATTGATGACCAGGCCCAACAAGAAAAACTTCCACGACGTCATACTCCCACAACCCCTCCACACGTGTTCCTGTCGGTGCGTCTGGAATGCGTTGCTCATGAAGCATGGGTGCTTCAACACGTACAAGTAACCCTTCTTTATTCACAGACAATCCAACTTGCGCAAAGAGCCGATCATCAGGACAGGCGGAACCATCCCAAAGATCTTTTATGGGGAGAATAAGTTCGTCTTGGGATTGAGGAATGATGAGCATAGAGACAAAAAAAGCAGGACGAACCTGCTTTAATCTTACGCAATAAATCGGTAATAGATGACTCCACCGAGAATCAAAACGACTCCGATTGCCCACAAAATTTTCTGCTGTTTATTCTCGTTCATATTACTGCTTTATTGGCATGACGACATAACGATACCCTTCTGTTTCTCCTTTTGGACTCAACAGACATGGGTTCCCTGGATCAATCATTTCAAACGCCACTTGGTCAGAGGAAATCGCTTGAAGACCATCTAAGAGATATCGATAGTTTACGGTGACTGTATTTGCTTGTCCAGAAACATCTGCACTACAGACAGTTGTGTTTGTTCCACGTGTTGCATCTGTTGCACTCACTGAGAGCTGTTTCAATTCTGAATCAAACCCAAGATTTACATCGAACAGTCCATTCTTTGAAAAAAGACTCGCTGTCTTTACCGCCTTAATAAAGTCCATTCGATCAATGAGTGCTTGTGTTCGAAACTCTGTTGGAATAATTTGTTGATAATCCGGATACTGTTCATCGATTGTTCGTGAAATAAGCTCAACAGAGCCATAAACGAATACGACTTGGGATCCAGAATAACTCAGTGTAATTGATGAAGGAAGTTCAACATCATCTTTAAACACAGACAAAATACGGTTTACTTCTGAAAGAGTTTTGGCTGGGACCACAAGAGAAAGTGGTTCAACCACAGGAGAAACAACAGGAATTGTCGCTTCCGCAAGACGATAGGAATCTGTCGAGGCAAGTGTTAAACGTCCTTCCCCTTCAAACGGCATAAAATTGAACGAGACACCTGTAAGTTCTGGACGCGACTCGTTCGTCGCAACCGCGAACAAAACTTGCGAGAGAGCCTTCTTGAAGTCTTCAACGGGGATCTGAAGAGACAACTCTCCTTCAACACGAGGAATGAGTGGAAACTCAGAAGATGAAAGTCCGTTAATCTTTGTTTTAAACGTTCCGCATTCAACGGCAATATTTGTGTCATCTACCTGAAGATGGATTGTTTCATTTGGAAGAAGTGAAACGTAGTCAAAAAAGAGTTTGGATGGAATGGTATATTCCCCTGCTTCATCCACTTTTCCTCGTACAGAACAGTTTACTGCCATCTCAAGATTTGTTGCAGTGAAACGGATATTCCCTCCCTCTGCCTTCACAAGGACATTCTGAAGAATAGGAAGATTTACATTCTTTGTCATGAGATGACTTGTGATACTAAGTCCTTGATGGAGATTGTCTCTTGTACAAGATAGTTTCATATCAATTCAGTTCGTTCTTCTTTTCTATGTATTAGATTTTAGATAAATAAATAGAAAGTAGTAGTAGTAAGGGGTGTGGATGGCGGGGATAAACTAGAAAAAGAACTAAGCTGAGCGAATAAACGACCTGTGGATTTGTGTATGGATAGGGGTATGAACATGGGGTGAGACTGGGGATGAGTGTGATCAAGGAAAAGTGGCATTTTTTCCCCCAGATCTATTCACATACTTTCACACAGACTTATCAAGAGGCTTATCCTCCTGTTTTTATGAGGATAAGGTGTGGACTATGAGACGTAGAGTTTTTGTTTGATCAGTTCAAGGTCGTGCTGAAGCTTTTCATCTTCTAATAAACATCTCGTAATCTTGTCGTAGGCGTGCATGGCCGTTGTATGGTCGCGTCCGCCAAGTTCTGTTCCAATAGAAGGATAAGATGCTTTCATTTCTTCACGCATAAGATACATGACGATTTGTCGAGGAAACGCAAGACGTTTTTGACGACTTTTTCCAAGGAGATCTTCTAGTTGAATGTCGAAGTAGGTTGCAACAGTGATGATCAATTGCTTTGGAGTGACATTTTTACGACTTGATGTTGGTTGAAAACTTGAAAGAATAGGTTTCACTGTTTCAAGTGTTGGACGGATGTTCTTAAATTGATGAAACGCAATGATTTTATTGAGTGCTCCTTCTAACTCACGGACATTTGTTTGAACGACGGTAGCAACATGGTGAAGAATCTCACGTTCTAACTGATACTGCTTTTCCTGACACTTTGTGTCCAAAATAGCGCATCGTGTTTCAAAATCTGGAGAACCAACATCCGCGAGCATTCCGCACTCAAAACGTGAAACAAGACGATCTTCTAAGGCAGGGATGGCTTTTGGTGGTCGGTCAGAGGAAATAACGATCTGCTTATTGTTTTGATAGAGCTGATTGAATGTGTGAAAAAATTCCTCTTGGGTTCCTTCTTTTCCTGTAATAAACTGAATATCATCAACGAGAAGCACATCTACTGTGCGATACCGATTCTTAAACTCTACAATGCGGTTTGATCGCAGAGCTCCAATAAAGTCATTTGTGAAACGTTCACAGGTAACATAAAGGATTTTTGTTCCTGGATCTTTGCGCATGAGTTCGTTTCCGATTGCTTGGAGTAAGTGAGTCTTTCCAAGTCCTACTCCTCCGTAGATAAAGAGTGGATTATAGATTCCGCCTGGTTGAGCAGAAACGGCTTGAGCGGCGGCATGGGCAAGTTCATTCTGTTTTCCGACAATAAAGGTTTCGAAACAATACTTTCCATTTAAAGAAAATTCTCCTGTACGAATCTCCTTCACTTCCGCTCCTTTTGGTTGGTAGTAAGAAGGAATAGGAGGAGTAACCTGGACAACTTCTGGTTTTTCAAAAAGGGGGATAGCTTGTGGAGAAGTCGGGCGTGACTCTACTTTATAGGTGAGTTGCTTGATAGAACCATTTGTAAGTTCTTGAAGCGAACGTAAAATATCTTTTGTGTATTTCTTTTCCAACCACGCTTTTGTGAACATGTTGGGAACACCAATGACAATCATGTGTTCTTCTGTACCTGAAATAAACGTACTTTTAAACCAGGTGGTGAAGTTTGCCTTACTAAGTGAGAGTTCAAGCTCTCCAAGTACGGCTTGCCAAAGTTCATTGGTATTCATAGGCGGGTATGAACGAAATAATTCCTCCTTAAAAAAGTGCTACGGTCTGTAGTGTAGACAACTATCCACATGTGGGCAAGTGCAGGCTCCCTGTGTATATAGGTTGATGAATTGTGGATAGTATGTTAGCATCTTCCTACTTCTTGAGGTCTTTGACCAAACGCAGATCTTTAAGAACTGTTATACTATTCTTCGTGAATAATCCAACGTTTTTATGCCAAAGCGAACATACCAACCAAAAACAAAACAACGGGCAAAGGTGCACGGGTTTCGTGCTCGTATGAAGAGCGCTACAGGACAACTTGTCTTAAAGCGACGACGAGCAAAGGGACGAAAAAGCCTGACTGTTAAAACCTCAAGGTAGTCTATGCTCCCTTCTGAGTATCGACTCAGACATGAGAAAGATATCAAAACGCTCTTTGCCCGTGGCAAGAGCGTGTTTGGTATTTGGGTAGGAATGAAGTTTCGAAAAAACGGTTTAGAAACATCACGGTTTGCTGTTGTTGTCGGAACAAAAGTTTCAAAAAAGGCGGTTGTGCGAAATCGTCTTAAACGTCAGGTTCGGGCGATTATTCATGATCGACTTACAGTGATTACCCCAGGCTACGATGTTCTTCTCTTTATGAAGAAAGAAATTCTTGAGAAAGATTTTAAGGAGATTGAAGGACAGGTTCTTCAAAGTCTCAAAAAAGCGAAATTGCTCTAAGTATGCAAATTCGTACACTCGCTCTTATTACGATTCGGTTGTATCAAAAGACGTTGTCCTTGGATCACGGCCCATTAAAACATCTTTTCCCTGGTGGGTACTGCAAGTTTTATCCTTCTTGCTCTCAATACGGACATACCTGTATTGAGAGACATGGTGTTTTCAAAGGTGGAGCGTTTACAGGGTGGAGAATTCTCAGATGCAATCCATTTTCTGCCGGAGGAATAGACGAAGCACCAGACAAGAAATAAAAAATCAGCCATATGGCTGATTTTTTATAGTTCAAATTGTTTGATCCGTGTTGTTCCTCCTCGAATAAGCTTAATGGTGGTTTTGGCAATGTTGAGTTCTTGTGCAAGCGCTTTAATAACCGCTGTATTTGCCTTCCCTTTCTCTGCGGGAACCCTCACAGAGATTTTGAGCGTGTCGTCATCCAACCACTCTAGAGATTCCGATCGAGCGTTTGGTTTTACATGAACCGTAAGAATCATAGACAAGCGGTACTGTTTTCCTTACGTGTGATTTCGATGAGTTCTTTATGAATGTGGCCATTTGTTGCGACAAGATCTTCACTTTCAAGACTCCACGACTTTCCACAGTAATCTGTGATCATGCCTCCAGCTTCTGTAATCAGAATGGATCCAGCAGCAACGTCCCAAGGACTATTTCCTGTGAGAATCACGGAATCTGCTCGTCCGCTCGCCACGCTCGCAAGCATAATCGCTGCAGAACCTAATCGCCTAAAATACGTTGTTTTTTGCTCTAGTGTGTAGATAATTTTTCCATGACGTTCATGATCTCGATCCCGGTACCCACGTCCCGCGAGTAACATGGCTCCACGAACGGTCTGTTTCTCAGAAACAGACATAGGTTGCCCATTTAGTGTCGCTCCCTTTCCCTTTTCTGCGACAAAGAGATCGTTGTGGAGAGGATCAAAAATAACACCAAGTTGAGTTTGGTGATTCACCACAAGCGCAATCACAACAGCAAAAAGTGGAATTTTTGCGATAAAGTTAGAAGTTCCATCTAGTGGATCGATAATCCAAGTGGGTTCAGGTCCAATTTTTTGTGAGAGTGCTCCTGGAAGTTCTTCGCACAAGATTGTGTGTGTTGGAAACGCGTTCGAGATCAATTCTTTGATCAAACGACTACTTTCAAGGTCAGCTTCTGTTACAGGAGAAGTGTCTGATTTGTACTGGACATTGTGATCAATACCAAATTGAGAGAGTAAATACTCCCCCGCTGTCTTTGCTGCGTCAATTGCCACGTCGATTTCGATCATAAAAGGATCTATTTACAATACACCTATGGGAAAAATCATGCCAAATAAAAAACCTCCCATGCGCATCAGGCTTTAGGAGGGTGAAGGTGTTTCTTCCACCATAGACTTCCAAACGTCATGTCAACAAAAAGCAGGCTTATAAGCCTGCTTTTTCCTTATTTTATGATGATACCTCTTAAATACTCGATGACCTTTCTGTTTTTTAGGATCTGTTCCATGTAGTCACGATACTGCGGAGTGAAGACCTGTTCTTTTGTCTTAGGGTCCTCATAGCTCTCTGTAATACGATCAAGCTCTTCATCAAGCTCCTTTTCTTCTGCGGTAATTTCTTCTGCTTTCGCGATGCCTCGCATGGCGATTGCAACCTTTACACGCATAAGAGCTTGTGGAGTAAAGTCGATTTTCATCTGTGCAAGTGTCTTTCCGAGGTTTTTTACGTAAGTATCAAACTCGAGACCTTGCGCTTCAACGGCGCGCTGAAGCTCTAAAATCATTTTGCTAATTTCTTCATTAACCAACAAGTCAGGAATCTCTTCATACTGTGTTTTTACTGCAACGAGCTCAAGCATCTCTTTCTCTTCTTTTGAGCGTGCTTCATGCTCCTTTTCTGTAAGAAGATTTTTCTCGATAATTTCGTGGAGGGTCTTCATATCCTTTGTCCCGAGCGTGACTGCAAACGCATCATCAAGTACGGGGGGTTGGAGGTGAAACAGTTCTTTGAGTTCTACATCAAACTGTACATCCTTTCCTGCCAAAAATTCTTGTACATGGTCTTTTGGAAACGGGAGGCTGAATGTTTTCTTCTCTCCCTCTTTCATCCCAACAAGCTCTTCTTTGAATCCTGGGATGTAATATTCTTCATTGAGATGCACAGCGTGGTTTGGAGATTGTCCGCCCTCAACGGAAACACCCTCAAGTTTCATATCCATGGAAATGACAACTTTATCTGTGAGGGTTGTTTGTTCATCTTTTGTCCCTCGGACTTCTGCTGTGCGCATGCGCTGAAGGTCTTTAAGTGCGAGTTCAACTTCCCGTGCTTCTACTTTAGATTCAATAGCCTTCACGGACATTTTTGTCACGTCAGGAAGACTGATAACTTTTGGCATCAGGGTGACTTCTGCTGTAAAGACAATGTCATTTCCTGGAGCGAGCTTCACCACATCCACGCTTGGAGAACCAACGGTATCAAAGTCGTCCGCAAGAATGGTCTCGACAAAAGATTTACGAACGAGAGACTCAAGCGCTTCCTCGAGAATCTTCATTTCGCCTACGCGTTGCTTTACCGCTTCATATCCCGCATATCCTGGGCGGAATCCTGGAATAGAGGTGGTTTCAGAAATGCGCTTCGCCGCTTCTTCAAGATAAGGACGCGCTTCTTCCTGGGTAATGGTGAACGTCATTTTAAGTCCGTTCTTTGGGAGTGTTTCTTTTTGAACGTCAGGCATAGTTTTGAATCATGGATAACGCGAAGAGAATAGCGATTTTGGGCATTTTTGTCAATAAAAAATCCCCGAGCATGCATCCTTGCGGTTGCAATATCGGGGGGCGTTGGGTCGTGTGACCTAGTGCGTCAGATCGCCGAGCGTTCGGCGACTTGGGAGGCGGCGATCTTCTGGCCGATGTGCTGATCGAGTTGTGCGGAGAGGGAATTGTGGTTGAACTCTCCCCTACCAACGCGTAGAGCGTGCTTCTCCCAACCGAACCCCGACCCCATCTCGAAGGCTTCACGGAACGCCTTCACGTCGTACCTCTCACTGAGGAGACTGTGGAGGTTGCCGCTTTTTGCGAGAAGCGTCAGGAGTGTCAGGTAGCCGATGTTGCGTCCCAGCATCTTGTCGGGCTTGCCCCAGTGGTTGCTCCACTGTTCGGAAGCGGCGATGAACATGTTCAGAATGGCTCGCTTCTGCTCCTCACTGGTGAGTGGCGAGAGTCGGCTCTTGGGGCCAAGGACGTAGCGAAGCGTCCTCATGAGGGAGGTTACGCTGACCATTCCTTGTGGAACCCTCGCATTCTGGTCGAAGTAGATCTTCGCCCTGAAAGGGGAAGCAGGATCTTCGTTCAGGAGACGGGCAGCTCGGTAGGCTGTCTCGGTCAACTTGTCCTCGAACGAGTTCGTCACGTCTCGCATCATCAGGACGAGACGTGGTGGAACTTTCTTACCAAGGGTGTCTTGTACGAAGAGCTTGATTCGATCTTCGCGACTCATTCCTATTGTCGCTTGTACCATAAACTGCCAGTCGGGGAAATCGTCTCCCTGAAGCAGTTCGAGTGCACCTAGACGGTGTTGTCCGTCGTCGACGGCCAAGAAGCAGCCATCCAGGATGTCGTCCTTGTTCGACTCAACCTGGCCGATGAGTGTACCGCTTGCGCGATCGAACACCCAATCCACACCCTCACTTCCGTAAAAGGATCCGATGATCGGGAATCGCAGGTGTTTGATGTCGCGCCTCTTGATGTCGGTAGCGAAACTCAACACGCGATTGAAGGTGAGATCACGGTTCACGCCCATGGGGTGGTCGCTGAAGCGAAGTACAGTACTGATCTTGACCAGAGTCCTTGCGTGAAGGACGAAGACCAGGAACTCCTGCTTGCCCTGTCTCATGACTTGAACGCCGGGAATCCGGACTTCTGTGAGTGCCATTTTGGAACTCCTCCTTGTGTGAGTTTGCCGCGAAGATGATGAATCACGGACCTCAGAACCTAACAAATAGAGCACTATCTGTCAATAGAAACGAACAAATAAAGAAAAACCCTCCGTTGGATGGAGGGTGAGAAGCTTGAAGTGACTTGTTAGTCTTTGAAGGTCTTGAGGTAGACCTCAAGTTCCTCTGTGTCCTGACATTCTTTACAGAGACGTTCGAGGAAGCTCTCGAATGTGCCGGGAATGTGTCCTTGTTGGTAGATGTTGGCGATCTCGTTCATGAACAGAGCAAGAGCGCTGTGGTGAAGACGTTTGCGAGGAGGTTCCTTATCGAGTTCCTTCAGGATCTTCCGGCCAAGCTTCTTTCGAAAGCCCGGTTGCATCTCCAGGATATCGAGAATCCCTTCCTCTTGTTTTTCGAGGTATCTGCGGAACAGACCAGGTCGTCCCGCATCGACCCAGGCGACGAACGCCTTTTGGATCTGATGGACGATGGTCTGTTCAAGGGTCATCGTGTCTCCATGGATTCGAGCTCAGGCGGGAGTCCAAGTTTGATGCGCAGGTCGCGTTCGAAGCGACAGTCTGCGAGGAGTGAAGTGACGAAGGTGTCGAAACCGGTGTCGTGTTGGTTGCTCTTCATGAACGCTTGAGCGATTTGGTCGGCGTAAGAGTGGAGTAGATCCTTGCTTAACGTTCGATATCCTAGGTACCGTTTAAATTTGCGAAGACCTCCATGATATCGAGTGATGCCTGCCATCGCACCACTGTGCCCGGAGGTCTTGAACTCTGTTGGAGTCGGGAAATGCCCGAATCGCTTTGAGAGTTTGTGGATGAGCGCTTCAGCATGTTTTGGATTCTTCCAGTAGCCGTTTGGTTGTTGCCGAGGATTGATCCCCATGCGTTTACAAACAGCCGTTGTCCCTCCGTGATACTCCGAGATGGCTTGAACGAGTGTTGAGTGACCAAGTTCGTTGAGTCTTCTTCTTGAAGGGAGATGACCATGGGTATCAATGATCGCACGCATTGCTTTTTCGATGTGTTCCCACTCGAGCCAATACCCTGAAGGATTGTATTGATTGCCAAGTGTGTTTGTAAGCTCTGCTGCCATGCGATACCCACCAGCGCGATGAATCGCTCCATTGAGACTTCCACCATAGGGAAGGGCACGCACTTCTTCCGCAGTCGGAAACCGGCCCAGGTCTTGGATGACCGGGCGCAGAGCTTCCTCTACGTTCTTCCAGTCATTCCAGTAACCTTGGGGTTTTCGAGTCACAGTGATTCCTCCTGCGCCTTGATTGGCGACCTGAGAGATTAAGTTTTTTACTAATATTTGTCAATCAAATATGTGAGCCTCTCTCCCATTAAATCCTTATTTGTCGGAGGCTCAGCCCCCGACCTGTATAGAAAAAATCGACCTTTGGGGTCGATCGTGTTGGTGGGTGTCTCAAGCAAGTCCAAGTTGTTTTTTGAGCTCGGCTTCATTCACCCATTCGCGCTTGATGCGTTCGAGGAAGTCGTTGTAGGACTCCGCTTCAATGGGATGTGCCATGAAGTGGGCACCAATCTCGTCGGCGTAGCGACCAAGCACGCGGTCGGTGAGCTTTACTTTGGATCCACCGTTGGTGGCAGGAATCTCAGGTGCGAGTGTTCCTTCCATGATGAGTGTGAGCGGATGCCCAGCGCGTTCCTCGATGCGTCCGATCTGCTTGTGCTCGACGAAGCCGACGTATTTGCCGACGCGCCCCCCACCCTCGATCTCGCCAGCCTCTGACGTATCGATCCCGATGATGCGGACGCAGGCGCCGACTTCTTCCCCCTCGCGCGCGACGATCAGGAACATGAAGGCGTTCATGATGCGTGCGACATAGACCTGTCCAGGCTGCATCTCGAGAATCGGTCTGTAGGCACCTCGATTGTTGTCGGCGCGTGCGTAGGGTTCGGTGCTGGTGATTGTGATGGTGCGACCGTCCGGGAGTTTGAGCTCTTTCCCGACGAGTTGATGAGCAAGCTCATGGACACTCAACTCAAAGAGTGAAGGTGTTCGTTTTGCCATGGTTTTTCTCCTGTTCTCACAGAGTCCTGTAAGGTCCGACACTATCAATCCAAGGAAGAATTGTCAATGAAAAAGCCCATCATTGCACGAATGCGTTGATGGGCCGTGGAGAACGAGTGTTCTCAGTTGGTGAACGAGATAAGTCCTCGTTTGCGAAGACTTTCGAGAATTCTCCAGTCGTTGCCGAACAGGTCAAGGACACGCTGTGCGACCGGAATTGGTTTTCCGCCAACTTTTGACCAGCGACCAAGTTCCATCATGAGTGTCTGTCGTACAGCCGATGTGTCGGATTGTTCCCGTCCTCGAGGAGCTGGGTCCTTCACAACAAACCGGTCGTAGAGTACGTGTTCGACTGGACCGAGTTGGGGTGCGAGCCGGTTTGTGCGAGCTTGCTTGTGTTTCACGTAACCCATCTCGAACCGGAAGCGGAACGAGGCAGGGTTGTCGAGTGTAATCGTCTTTCCCGCAGGGGTGAAGACGATCGACCAGAACGCGAAGTCCGGTTTCTTCTTCTTAGCTTCATCGGTTGGAATGACGAGTCCGGTCAACGGCAAGAGTTCACACCCTGCCGTTTTCAAAGCCGTCGTCCAAGCGTTGAAGAGCTTCTCGTCTAGAGCACTCTGGTTGAACGTGAGCCAGATGAGACCATGAGGGTCCGTGACTCGGATGAGTTCGCTTAAGGCCCTCATACGCTCCGACTCATGAGCAGAACCCATAGCCGTCCAGTCAAGCACCATGGAAGAGACCGTCAGTCGAAATCGGTCCGTCCAGTCCTTGGGGAGTGACGAGAGCCTTCCTTCCTTGCAGTTCGTGGCGAGCTCAGGAGCGGTCTCCTTCGCCACCTCGATCATCCAGGGATTCAGGTCAACACCCATAACAGGGAGACCAAGAGTTCTTGCGAGCGTCGCTGGGCCACATCCAGCGTCCAGAATCCGTGATGGATCCGTGAGGATTCCGCCAGGGATGAGTCCTTCTTCCAGAACGTAGCGCATGTGACGCGCGATATGGCCTGAGGCCATATGATCTTGTGCTGCGAGGAAGCTTCTTGCGAACGCTTCTCCGTTACTTGTCAGTCCACGATCATGGTCGAGGTACGTTGTTGCAGAGTCCTCACCTGCTCCACGCACATCGTTGTTAACCGTACTGATCCATGCTTCAGGTCCTCTCATGAGATCTGCGAGGGTATTTGCATCATTGCGAGTGAGTTCAAGCCATTCCGCTTCGGTCGGAGGGACACGAGATCGGAATAGGAGAAACAGAGCCCACTTCCTCTGAACGAGTTGGAGACGCGCCTCATCCACGGTTCTTTCGAAGTTTGGATAGACATTACCTAGGATAGGACAGACGTAGCGCATCGGAAGAGTGAGACCCTCTCGCCAGAAACGACCGAGGAATTGCTTCCATGGCTTCCAATCCAGGGCAAACCCAATGACCAGAAGTTCTTTGAGTGTCGGGTTGGCTGGAATAGTGACAGAGAGATTGATCGAGTCCGGACAGGTCTTCATGGAGACCAGAAGGATTCGTGCGCTTTCGTCTTCACGCCAACGCTTGATCACAGCGTCTCTTTCAGGTCCGATGGAAACGGACCCATCCATGAGGAGGATCGTGTCTTCGCCGTACCATTCCTTTAGGAGCTTGCCGATCCAGAGGATTTCTTCGTCGTCCTTTACCGCTTGAGTCACACCTTGGACGTAGAGCCCGGAGGCAATAACGATCTTAGATGTGCCAATCGATTCATCCAACTGCTTTCGCAGCCATACGAGCTTGGCGGAGAAAGTCCACTCTTCAAAAGCGGTTTCTACCTCTGCGGGCCAGTCATACTCAGGGACACGTGCGAGCACGTGTGGAACATCGCAGGCATAGAGAAGGTACCTGACCTTCTTTCCTCCATCGACACCATTGATGACCTTAAGTGAGTCTGGTGACTCCTCATCCATTCCCTGTTCAGGAACGTGATCCAGCAGATGCTGGTAGAGCGCCATCTGAGTGGGGCTCATAGGCACCCTTTCGGCCCCGATTAGATCTTCCCAAGGCTTTGGGGTGATCGGCGGGAGTTCTCGGACTTCCTGTAGGTCGATGTCGAGGATGCAGGTCTCCAGGACAGCACGCAGGAAGCGAGGAGAGGCGTACGCGCCAGAGCGGAGGAAGCTCTTGGGGTCTGGAAAAAGTTCCGGACGCAGAACGCAGGCAAGCGCCGCGATTTCTTCTGGGCTGTTCTCCCAAGGGGTCGCAGAACACGCAACGAGCTTCTTCAAGTTCGGGGCGTGTGCGTTGATGACCTCAAGGGCCCCAATCGCTCGCTTGGCCGGACTTGTGCCTACGACGTTCTTACCGTAGTGGCTCTCGTCCCAGATAATCCCATCGAAATCCTGTGCATTGAGGGCTTTGATGACGGAACGGTGAATCAGGTTCGAGTACCCGACGATAACAAACTCGGCATTGGCCGCGATCGTCTCTGCATCTCTACGTGTTTCTAGAACGTCAATTCGACCAACACCACGCAGGTGCGGGAAGTACTTCTTAAGTTCTTTTTCCCAGTTTCTTCGCGCGTTTGGGGCACAGAAGACAAGAACTTTTCGAGCTCCCGCCTCTCGCAGGGCGATTGCGGCGTAGCTCGTTTTATACGTTCCCGTGTCGCCCATGTTGAGGACGCGCGTTTCCGCCTTTGAGCGGTCGAGCCACCAACGAACGTGGACAGCCGGGAAGAGACGCCCATTGATTGTGGGGACGGTCTGCGGGTACACCGTTTCGAAGTACCCCTCCATCTTCTCCATCGCCAGACGCCAGACGTCCGTCTCGTAGTTGTTCTCGGCTTTCTCGATCTGCTCGAGAGCAAAAACGGAGCCGAGATCGTAGTCGCGCGAATACCAGTAGAGGAGTTCGCGAATACGACATTCGACATCCAAATCGCGGACGTCCTGTGGAATGGATGCGAGGAGTTCTTCATCGATGGCGACAACGAGTCGATCCCCACCACTTCCTCCCCCGATGTGGGGAGTGACGGTGATCATCCCGAGTTCTGCGCCCAGACGTTTGTCAGTCTGGAGCTGAATGATCAGTCGAGTAACCCACTCTGTATTCCCATAGAAAAGTTCCGGACACACGCGTACGAGGGCGCGAGCCAGTGCTTCTGGGTAGGCCTGGAACCGTCGCCACATATACTTAAGGAGATCGTTCTTAGTGATCTCTTCGAAGTAGTACCGTGGGTTCTTCGCAATAGAACGGACTAGGAGGTTGTACAGGTCGTCTTCACTCAGTTCGTTTCGATCAAAAAGATACTTGATGAACTTGAATTTTTTCTCCCCGTCGGTCATATCCGCGAGGAGAGCCAGGGTGCGTTCTTGTGTGGCGCTCATGAGGAATGTCCTGTGAGAGGTGTTGTGTAAATGAGCGTGCATTTGCAAGAAACCTTGCGAATGCGACCACTTCTTTTATCAATGAATTCTTATTTTGTCAATGAAAAAGCCCCCAAGTTATTGGGGGCGCGTGGGAACCAACTGTTCCATTCAGGAGATCATATCGAGGAACTCCTCGATTTCTCCCTCGACTATTCTGATGCGAGGACCAAGTGAACGCGGGTTTCCACCCTCCAAGGCCTCTACTCGAAGTTCCTCGAGTTGGGATTTGATTTGTCGCTTCATGGCACCCGAAGGGAGTTGTGCGAGTGAGTCGTAGGTCTTTTGTAGGAGCTCGCCCAAAGGACCTTCTGGGAGTTCAAGGGACTCCTGTGTCGCTGGTGGCGAAGGAGGCAGGTCCTCAAATGTCGACAATTTCAGGGGTGTCTCAATCAGAGCAGGAGGTTCTGGGTTGTCTACAGCAGGTGGATGGATAAAGACTGTCTCGATGACCGGTGGTCGTGCCTCCAGTTCCTTCACCCGTGTCTCGAGTTCCTGTACACGAGCTTCTGCTTCTCGAATTCCATTTCGAATGAGGTGATGCCAATTGTGCCAGAGGTCGAGGACACCAGGAGCATCGCCTTCAACCGCGAGGGCAATGAGCATCTCTGCTCCGCCGATCTCATCCAGAAGACGAGCAAGCTGAGGGTCCTCGAGCACACCCTGCGATTCTCGGACATCTCGTTCGATCTGGGCAAGGACCCCGACCCAGGGGTTCTCTGTAGACGAGGGAGGATCTTCTTCCTCATTGAACAGTAGTGGGTGCTCGGAGAGTTCCATCTGGATAGCTGCGTTCTCTACCCACAGATCAAGTACATCTCCATCAAGTAAATGATCGTTTTGATCTTCCGGTTCTTCACTTTCAAAGGGAGTCAGCTCTTCGTTAGAGTTTGGGTGAAGATCAGTCTCATCCTCATCGTAGGGTTCAAGATCTTCACTAGCATCCGGAAGGCCTTCAGGTTCCTCGAGGAGAATACTTGCACTGACCGGGGTGTATGTCCCTGGATTGCATGTATGCAGCCCGAAATTGAACCTGTGGACACCTGTTTCTTTGAGTTTTAGGTCCAGTGCATTGAGAAAGCCTATGAGCGTCCTGGGGATCTGATTCCATTCGATCACTTCTCCACCCTTGGGAAGTCCGTCAGGGTAGAACTCATCCTTCATGGAGCGAGCAAATGCGAGAAGATCCTGCGGAGTCTCGCTTTCCTTCCACTTACCCAACAGAAGTTTCAATCCTTGGTAGGAGAGAGCTGTAACCAGCTCTGGTCGCGTAACAAGCTCCCAGTAGGTTTCTCCATTCAGGAGTCCGTCTAGGATAAGCTGTTCGAAGTCATCTGTCCGACGTGGATGGTGCTGAATGAGAAAGGGCTTGAGTGTGTCTGGTGCGATTCCGGCGCGCTGCGCAGACTCCACAAGATTCAGGATCCTGCACGGTGGGAGGAGCCATCCTAAGGAGCACAGAATTTCGACACTCGACTGGAAGATCTCCAGAGTTGGGGCACTTCCACTATTGCTAGAGCACATCCAGTGATCTTGAAAGTATCCGAACAGTTTGCAGCATGCAGAGATTACCGTGTTCCAGAAGTTCTGAGTTCGCTTCAGTAAGCTCTTTCCATGTTGTACCCGCTTTTTCTTCAGTCCGCTTGAACCGCTAGCTGGCTTAGCAGACAGTCTCGTCTGAGTTTGCTCGACGATCCAGTTGAAGATCTCAATTGCATGGTCGAGGTTGTCGAAGCAGAGCCTGTGGCTTTCCGCTTCTGCCAAACAAATGACGAAGGCGTTGTTGCCTCCCGCAGCTTGGCGAAGTCGAAGAGCCATGTTGCAGATTTCTTTCTCGAAGAGTTCAGTACTTCCTGATTTGGAATGAATTCGTATGAGAGCATCTTCTGCTGCCTTCATATCCTGATCCGAAGGATTGCTACCACTCCGTTGCATTCTCGCTTGATACTGGTTGCGCAAGAGCATTGAAGGGGCGCTTGTCTGAGCTCGTCTTTGAGCTGAATGGAAATTCATGTTTTCAACAGCAGCCTGTTGGAAACGGTTTGAACTAAGTTTCTTTGCCATGAGTTCCTTCAGGGTGAGATGTCAATTGTGAATGAACGACTAGGCACCCTATGGTTTTATTTAGAAAAAGTCAAGATAAAGAGTCTCTTCTGTACCAAACAAAAAACACCCAGCGCGAGTTTGCGGTGGGTGTTTTACTTGTGTTCTAGATAATGAAGACGGCGATCAAGAGGGCGACAATGTTCAAGATTTTGATCATTGGGTTGATGGCAGGTCCAGCGGTGTCCTTGTAAGGATCGCCAACCGTGTCTCCTGTGACAGCCGCTTTATGCGCGTCACTTCCCTTTCCACCGTAGTTTCCAGACTCGATGTACTTCTTCGCGTTATCCCATGCGCCACCACCGGTGGTCATAGAAATTGCGACAAAGAGTCCTGTGAT
>JABMNY010000037.1 GCA_013204385.1 Candidatus Uhrbacteria bacterium | reverse complement strand
CTGCTTCTGCGACTACAATTGGAGCTATCGCATCTGCATGAACAAGTTGTGAGGTATAAAAAATCCCAAACAGCACCATTGGCATGACAAAGAACGTCAAAAATCCCCCATTAATACGTCGTTTGGTTTTTAGAGACATGTGGATCATAAATAGAACTAATTTGTAGGAGTCTCACCTTCTTGAACAGCATCAGAAAGCATGGCTTCCGTCAGTGTTCCTTCAAGATAGGCTTGAAGTGTTTCGTCATCGATTTGAGAAAGTTCTTCTTCTGTCATTCCTGCCACAATTAGTGACTCACGAATCTGCTCAATCGTTGCCTGTTTAAAGAATGCCTCAACTTGTTCTGGTGTTGTAAATTCAATCGCCCCTGCATCCGATAGAAAACCTGCATCAACTCCAGAAAGAAACGCATCTGTAATATTTGCGTCCGCAACATCTTCTTCCACGGAACTCACAAGAAATCCACATGTCTTTCCAATTGGGCAGTTTGGATTGTTCCCAGAATACACTTCTTGCGAATCGCTATACCCATCAGAATCTGAGTCAACAATATACGGACTTGTTTTATAGACATACAATTCATCGTAATCTACAAGCCCGTCCCCGTCTGTGTCTTTCGTCTTTGACGCTTCAAGCTCTTGGTCTTCACGTTCATCCTGTGTGAGATATTGCTCACCTGTATAATACTTCGCAATCTGTTGCTCGATCGGTCGCGTCAGACTTGCTCCAAACGACTTAAATCCAAAAACCACACCTCCAATCCCAAGAAATAACAAAAGTGCAAAAGCAACCTTTTGCTCGGCGGTAAGTGCTGAGGGTGGCTTAGAACGGAACCGTTGTATAGCCATAAGCAATTCTTCACTCATTATAGCAAAACACCTGAGGTTCACCCAGGTGTTTTTCTCAATTTTTACTCAATGTGTGGGTAAGTTCGATCCAGTTTTCCACAGTAAGACGCTCAGCACGTACCAATGGATCAAGATTCATCTCTTGAAACACCTGTTTAAGTTGGTTTGAATCTAGTCCAGCCGATTGTTTTAGCAGTCCATGCAATTGTTTACGTCGTGAAGAAAACCCTATCTTTGCAAGTCGAATCACAGGTTCTGGGTCAATTCCCCACCGTTGTTCCGGATCAATTAGATCGAATTGCACAACAGCAGAATCTACCTTTGGCATGGGACGAAAGGCTCCTGCAGGAACCTTTGTTACGCGACGCGTTTTTGCATACAACTGACACATCACAGACAACAAACTCATGTCTCCAGGCATGGCGACGATACGATCAGCAACTTCTTTCTGTACCATCAACACCATACGTGTAGGTTTTGGCTCGATTGTCAAGAACCGTCTGAGAATATCAGAGGTGATATTGTAAGGAATGTTCGCAATCAGTTTATACTCTCGTGGGAGAAACGTGAGATCAATCGAAAGAATGTCTCCAGACACAAGTTGAATCTGCGAACCAAATCGTTCTTGCAAAGAGTTGATCAATGTTTCATCTGCCTCAACGGCAACAACCTGTGCTCCCGCGTCCACAAGTGCTTGCGTAAGAACACCTGTACCTGGACCAATTTCAAGAACGATTTCTCCTGGAGCAATCTCACTCGCCTGAATAATCTTTTCCACAACAGTCTCATCCACAAGCCAGTTTTGACCGAATGCCTTTTTTGCATGTGGCATCATAGATCGATTTCTATTGACCCTTGGCGCAACACATCTGGATATCCATAATCATCCACCCCAACGATCGTCGAAGGAAGTTCTGATTGAAGAGGTCCAATATCTAAATACATGTTTGGCTGAACTGGACGTCCTTCAAATTGAGATTGAACTGAAGCCACGTCATAACACGTTGGTTCACCATGCACGTTTGCAGACGTTGAGACGATTGGTGCTCCAAGTCCTTCACTGAGCGCCTTCGCAATCGGATGTGAAGATACGCGTACCGCAATCTGATCATTTTTTACAATTGCCGGTGCTAATGCTCCGCGAGACACAGGAAGTAAAAGAGTAAGGGGTCCTGGCCAATAACGGTCAGCTAATTTCTTAAGCATGGGTGGCATATACCCAACAGACTCTGCCATTTCACGATTTCCCGCAATAATGGGCAATGTCTTCTCTGGAACACGCCCCTTAATTTTGTAGACAAGATCAACCGCCTGCGAGTTTGTCGCGTCCGCTGCAAGTCCATATGCCGTTTCTGTTGGAAACACAACAACCCCACCCTCTTTTAAAATGGCGATAGCTTTCTCAATCTGATTCTTTACTTCTTCTGAAACCATGTAATTGTCTTTTTAAGCCCTTCATCGAGTTTCACTTTTGGCTCCCACCCAAGATTCTTTTGTGCCTTTGCCGAGCTGAGCGCTGAGCGCATGACCTCCCCCGGCGCTGCTGGCGCTTTGCGCACAGGAAGTTGATACCCGACAATTTTTTTCATCTTATTGAAAATCGTATTAATATCTGTTTCTTTCCCCGTTCCAATATTGAACGCCCCAACCACCTTCCGATCCATCGCAAGCATGTTGGCACGAACGACATCTTCCACGAACACAAAGTCTCGAGTTTGTTTTCCTGTACCCGTAATTGCAAGTGGTTCTCCCTTCAACATTTTTTCTGCAAATATTGAAATGACTCCCGCTTCCCCTTTTGCGCTTTGTCGAGGTCCATAGACATTCGCGTAACGTAATGCCACAAAGGGCACGCCATGCACTTGGTATACATGATTCAAATAAAGTTCACCCGCAAGTTTTGAAATTCCGTACGGAGAGATTGGCGCAGGAGCAACTTTTTCAGAATACGGAATCCGTGCACCATCTGGATACATTGGCCCTCCTGTTGAAGTGTACACAACTTTCTTCACTCCAAGCTTTGCTGCCCAGTGTCCGATCGTGAGCGTTCCAATTGCATTCGTCTGAGCATCTCCAAACGGCTCATCCACACTTGTGCGCAAATTTACCTGCGCGGCTAAATGAAAAATCACATCCGGTTTAATCCGTTTCAAATACGCAGGAAACTGAGGACTCAAAATTGAGAGCTTTGTAAAGTGTGCATTTGGATTTACATTTTTTTGGAAGCCTGTTGAAAGATCATCAACGACATAGACTTTCAATCGACGACGAATAAGCGCATCCACCACATGAGAACCAATAAACCCAGCTCCCCCGGTCACTAACGCAACTTGATATTTTTTTGCCATAGAATAAAGTGAGAGAAATCTTATTCACGATTTACTTCTTCAAACCGATCAACTTGTTCAATTTCGTATCGCAGGTACGCCTCCATAAAAGATTCTAGATCTCCTTCAAGCACAGCCTCTGCATCTGAGGTTTCATGGTCTGTTCTGTGATCTTTTACGAGTTTGTATGGATGTAAAACGTATGATCTGATTTGATTTCCCCATTCTGCAGATTGATATTCTCCTCGCAGAGCAGATTTTTTCTTTTCAAGTTCCTTTAGCTGAATCTGATGAAGTTTTGACTTCAGCACTTTCATGGCGGTCTCCTTATTTTGTTGTTGAGAGCGCTCATTCTGACACGAGACCATAATCTTGGTTGGCAGATGCACAATACGCACAGCGGAGTAGGTCGTGTTCACGCTTTGCCCACCTTTCCCACTACTCAAGAACGTATCAATCCGCAAATCTTTTGGATCGATCTCGATCTCACTCACGTCATCAAGCTCTGGAATCACCTCCACAAGTGCAAAGGTTGTGTGACGCATTTTCTCTGCATCAAACGGACTAATACGCACAAGCCGATGCACTCCTGCTTCGCTTTTCAAATACCCGTACGCCCAACGTCCTTCAACACGAAACGTAATACTCTTAAGTCCAACATCTTCTGCACGAGATTCTGTAAGCACCGTCACGCTCCACCCACGAGCCTCCGCAAATCGCATATACATCCGTGTGAGCATCTGCGTCCAATCCTGCGCTTCCGTCCCCCCACTTCCTGCATGAATAGCGACAATCGCTGGATCTTTATCGTAATCACCTGCAAAGAGTGTCGCGAACTCCTTTTTTGAAAAACGTTTTAAAAGCATGCCGTGTTTCACCTGAAGATCTTCCTTCAATGTGTCATCTTCAAGCTCAGCTAACTCTTTTAAGTCTTGCACTTCTTTCACCATCGTTTCCCAATCTTGAAGCTCTGTTCTGAGTTCCGACGCTTCTTTACTCACCTTCTGCGCCGTTGCTTGATCATTCCAAAAATCAGGATTCGTCATTTCCATTTCCAAAACGGCAATCTGTGTCTTTACCGTATCAAGGTCAAAGTAACCTCCAGGAATCTTGGATCTTGTCCTGGAGGTCTTGAATTGATTTGAGTAATTCGTTCATAGTTCCTTACAACTTTAGTTCCTTTGCGTATTTACCAAGAAATGGCATATCCCACATTTTTCCCTGAAGCGCATTAATCATTCCAAGAATAATGAGCACGAGAAGAGCAAACGTCCCTAAGGTCCAAACAATCTGCCCTAGAATTGGAACAATGTTTCCAAGCCAAAGAGCTAGCCAAACAAGTAAAACAACCAACCCTTGCTTCCCATGATGCTGAGCAAACGCACTCTCCTTTTTTAAAAGAAGAGGAACGAGACAAAGGATTCCGAGATATCCAATAGCGGCAAAAAGACGATCCTCTTGAACATCACCTTGTGGGGAAATATATTCTGTTTCTTTTGTATTCATAGTTCTTGTATGGTAGCAGATTCCCTCATTTGTCTAAAGTAAAACAGGGGTTTCCCCCCGTTTTATCGTTCGAATCTTCTAGACTAGTACATTCCCATTCCTCCCCCTTGTGGCATTCCCCCCATCGCAGACGCATCATCCTTTTTTGGGAGATCTGTAATAGCGCACTCTGTTGTCAAAATCATAATCGCGATAGAGGCAGCGTTCTGAAGTGCTGTACGCGTCACCTTTGCAGGATCGATGACTCCCGCTGCAAGCAGATCTTCATACACATCTGTTGCGGCGTTATACCCCATTCCTCCTGTTCCAGCCTTTACTCTTTCTGCAACAACAGAACCATCTTTCCCCGCATTTTGAGCGATCATCCGAAGTGGCTCTTCAAGGGCTCGGCGAAGGATATCGATTCCAACACGTTCCTCTCCCTCAACAGCAACTTGATCGAGCGCAGACAGGGCACGCATGAGCGCTACACCTCCCCCTGGAACAATCCCCTCTTCCACAGCCGCCTTTGTCGCAGCAACGGCATCAACAATGCGATCTTTCTTTTCTTTCATTTCTGTTTCAGTTGCCGCTCCGACACGAATAATGGCAACTCCTCCAGAAAGTTTCGCGATTCGTTCCTGCATCTTTTCTTTTTCAAAATCGGATTCTGTTGAATCAAGCTGACTTCGAATTTGATTCACACGATCTGTGATCGCCATCTTATCACCATGACCTTCCACAATCGTCGTATGCTCTTTATCAGAAACAATCTTTCGAGCTTGTCCAAGATCTGTCAGTTCGGTTGTCTCGAGTTTAAGACCAACTTCATCTGAAATAACTTTTCCTCCTGTTAAAATGGCAATGTCTTCAAGCATGGCCTTCCGACGATCTCCAAACCCAGGAGCTTTGATTGCGAGGGTTGAAAATGCTCCACGCAACTTATTCACCACAAGTGTCGTAAGCGCTTCCCCATCCACATCCTCACAAATAATCACAAGCTCTTTCTTTCCTGCTGCTGCCACCTTCTCAAGGATTGGAAGAATGTCCTGCACAGAACTAATCTTCTGGTCCGCAATGAGTAAAAACGCATCCTTAAACTCTGCTTCCATGCGTTCTGTGTTCGTCACCATGTAATGTGAAACGTATCCGCGATCAAACTGCATTCCTTCAACCACTTCGACGTCTACTCCAAAAGACTGTGATTCTTCCACGGTAATCACTCCGTTGTTTCCAACTTTCTCCATGGCTTTGGCGATCATTAAACCAATCTCTGGATCATTCGCAGAAATACTTGCGACGTTTTGAATCTCCTCTCCCTTAATAGGAGTGGCGATCTTTTCCTGAATTTCGCGAACAAGCGCGTCCACTCCTTTCTCAATTCCACGGCGGAGGATCTGCGGATTTGTTCCTGCAGTCACGTTCCGTAATCCCTCCGTCACAATCGCTTGTGCGAGAACGGTCGCGGTTGTTGTTCCGTCACCTGCAACGTCATTTGTTTTACTTGCAACTTCTTTCACGAGCTCTGCTCCAAGATTTTCGAACTTATCTTCAAGCTCGATCTCTTTTGCAACAGTCACTCCATCTTTGGTCACGGTTGGAGCTCCATACCCTCGATCAATCACCACATTTCTTCCCTTCGGACCAAGTGTGACCTTTACGGCGTTTGCTAACTTATCAACTCCACGTTTGAGAGATGCACGTGCATCTTCATTAAAAGAAATTTGTTTTGCCATATCGTTTCATTAGTCAATTATTGCCATGACGTCCTCCATACGGATCACGAGATATTCGTCTCCGTCAATTTTTACTTCGTCTGGAGCATACTTTTTAAAAAGCACTTGATTTCCAATTGCAACTTCCATTGTTGAACGTTTGCCTCCATCGAGTTCGCGACCCGGACCTACCGCAATCACCTCTCCGCGCTCTGATCGTTCTTTATCAATACTGTCAGGAATGATAATCCCTGAAGCAGATACTTCTTCGCGTGAAACCGCTTTGACGATGATGTGATCGCCTACTGGTGTAAGTTTCATAGTAATAAAAGTCTTGTATGACTTGATTAGAGAAAAAAGATCGCTAGCAGTCTCAATGCGAGAGTGCTAACGACCTTATTTTGGTCAAAATCGCCCAGACTGTCAAGAGATCAAAAAGCCACAACTCTTCCGAAATCAAGAACCATCTCTTTCCTCTTTTCTGATGCGCTCAGAAAATACCTGTGTCTTTGAGAATTCTTGAAGGCTCTCTAAAATTTCATCTGGAGATTCAACTCCCGATTGAATAGCAAGTGCACGAATATGCCCCTCCAGTTCACGGATAAACCGATCATCATCTAGGAAGTCCGCTTGATCACGTTCAAACAATTCGTCTCCTTCGAGCAACTGAATTTGTGCAGATTCAACAGGAGGAATATCAAGCGTTTGTGTAATCCCCTGTTTACGCCAATAAGCCTTTCTTTCTCCGGTAGATTTTTTTGGTTGAATAAACTGATAAATCCAAGTCATAAATTCCTGCTGTGCACCAACGATATTCTTTTGTGTAAAAAAGGTTTGTGCAGATTGTTCATCAGAAAGGTCCGGTCCTGTAAAGTATGTTCCAAGACTTAGCTTCCCAAATAGTGAAGGGGACGTTATCCGATCCTGAAATCCAAACACTTCCAAAGAAGCTCCAATAGAAATTAGCGCTGCCCAGTAATCTTTTATGCGCAAATCAACATCCTCCTGATGCCAAGCTTCAGGAAGTAAATAATTTGGAGAACCGATGATTAAGGACGATTGTGTTCGACGAATCACCCCCCGTTTCTCAGAAGCTCCATAATCGATCGGTCGAGAAAGTGACTCTTCTCCACCCGTTCCATTCATCATCAAATTTGCAGGCTTAATATCCCTATGCGTCCATCCTCCCGCATGCATACGTCGCAACAAGGAAAATATTCCTCGCAACCCCATCGCCTGTTTATAAGCCCATGTTGCCTGCTCTTGCTCTGTAAAAGCCTCTTTAGTCTCTTTCCGATCTCGTACAATTTTTGCAAGTGTTTCCCCTGTATGTCGTTCCAGAATGATTGCTGACCAGATATTTCCTTCCTCATCGTAAATTGTTTCTTCGTTTACATAATCTCCCACCGCCATCGATGCACCTACCTCATTCCAAAGAAACCCTCTTTTTTGAACAGCCTCTTTATCTGTATCGCGAATACCCATAAATTTCACGACACGTTTAGGTTGATCTGCTCCCGCATGTGAAATTTCAAACACCTTTCCAAAGGCACCCTGACCAATCTTCTCACCCACTTCCCAAACCAAACCAGACGCATAGAGCTGTTTTGGAATCACAGGTTCTCCAAATGCTTCATCAAATAAGGGAGGTGGTGGAGTGTCTTTTTCTCTTGAGCGCTTAATCCCTTCGGGCGAAACACGAGATATTTCTTCTTGAAGCTGATTCTGCCAAACATACCCCTCCAAAATTTCCTCAACCTGTCTTGATTCTTCCAAGACACGTTTAACCCATTCTTCATCTGAAAGTGCCATTCGAGATATTCGTGCATCACGAGCGTGCTCACCGATCACATCTAACTGAACCGGGGTATCAAGTTGCTTTTCTGATTCCTGTTCAACTCGCCCGCGCACATCTAACTGTTGATGTCTAGGAATTCGCTGTGTTTCACCTCGCTCTCTCATATATTTCGATCAGAAAAATTAAGCAGACTTATTTTCACTTCCCCACCGAACCATCACACCAAACGCCAAGGCACTTAACGCAAGACCAGGCCACAAACTCCATAAGTAGTGATCAAAAAGTCCAATCACAAGGAACAAAACACCGGCACTTACAACAAACAATCCATTTGGTGTCTTTCGTGAGACATCTATAAGTTTATCCATTTGAGACATCCAATAAAACAGCATCACAAAACCAACAACCCCAAGTTCCGCCAGAATAAGGAGAAACGTATTGTGAATAGGTTGATAGGACCACACAGGATGATCTGGATCACTTGATGCGAGCGTAAATGTATATCCGTTTGGTCCCACTCCAAGAAGTGGAGATGTCCAAAATACTTCCCCAAATGTTTGATATTGACTTGCCCGTTCTTCAATCGAAATCGCTTCAATGCGCACAGACGGATTGAATCGAGAAAATACTTGCGCATGAAACAGCACGAGCGTTAAAAGGATCGAGGCCAAACCCACAATCATGACCGGAATCGCTCTGTGTGGAGGAAGTTTCTTTTGAGAAAGCATGAGACCGATCAACAGGAGGAATGCAATAAAGATTCCTAACCAAGCTGAGCGTGAAAAAGTAATAATGAGCGTTGCTCCCAGAACTGACGAAGCGAGAATCAGCCCTATGCGTTCTACTGGACGCTGTGCGAAACGCGCGAGCCACGCAAGCGCAAGAATTCCAAACGCCATATACCCTCCAAATATATTTGGATGCGGAAATGTCCCGTAGGCTCGCAACATCCGTCCGGTCACTGTCTCCACAACAGCCACACCAGGGGTCATGACATCCTTTGCCGCCATTCCCAAGGTTGTCAGAGCAGGACTTATTCCGTGAACCACTTGAGCCCACCCAAAGAGAATCGGAACAAGTAACCCGAAAAGAAAAACAGAAAGAATACGTCGAATATCTGTCCGTTCATCCACGAGAACAAAAAAGAACATGACCGCTGAAACCAGATGGATTAAGTGAGACCACCCGGGGATAGAAACCGCGCTGAACGTGAGGGAAAAAAAGGCGATCGACAAAAAAAGATACACCGCTCGTGCAATAGGTTGAACCCGCTCATCCATGCGCTGACGTCCACGCAAAAGAAACGCACATGCGATCATCACTTCCACAACATAGAGCCCAAATACCCCAAATTGTGATGGCTCCCCTGAAACAGAAAGTGTTGTGATGATCCACTGTGTCTGCCACGGTAAAAATAAGACCGCAAGAAAGAGAAGTGTATTTGCAAATTTTGGAATCATAAATGGCGCTCAAGAAGTTCTTCATAGGTCTCGCGATACTCTGCTCGACGATCATTCTCATGAAACTTTAACATCTCATCGGTGACGACGACTCTGGAATCAAGATTTGCCAGTTCACGCAATTCCACGGGGAGACGTGTTCTTTGAATGTATCGAAAGAGGGGTTCTGCAACTTTCCATTGTATAGGAAGACTTGGGAGACGCTTCGGAAGATGCCCATGATGCGGTGTGCGTACATGCGCATTTGGAAGCATGCGTGTTGCCCAACGATTCTCCAAACGAAATTGTGTAAAACTCTCATCTCGATCAAATAGCGGGACGATCGACTTTACCCAAAACGCCATATAATAATCTCGTGGTACACATAGCTCTTCGAGTGCGAGTGTCTCCTGCGTAGCAAAAAAACTGAAGCAAAATGGATCTTTCGACAAAGAAGGTTCCGTGCCGTGTTCTGGACGTTGTCCCGTAAGTAAAAATGGGAGAACTAACCAAAACCGTGAAGACCAAATAGTTCCTGTCCGCGTCACAACATAGAGATCAATATCACTCTGCGGAGTTGTCCCCCACCAAGCTAACGTGTTTACCGCTCCGACAGCACGAACACCAGGAAGAAGATAAAAAAATGACGCGACACGACGAAGACGTTTGAATTTGCGCTCTGCATCCAGAAATTTTTCCTGACGATCTTGAATCAACGCGGGACTGTCTTGTCCTTTCAACACATAAAACCCAGCCTGTGAATCCACCTTCATTTGAAGCCAAGAACTTTTCTCAAGGATAGAATATACCTCAGAAAGCGCATACCTTCGCTCAGGAGTAATCATCCATTTCCATATCTCAAAGACTGTAATAGCTGACTTAAACATCGAAAACCAAAGAATAGTACGCATCACCGAAAGTTCTAAGTCCGTCTGCTGCCCCATATGTATGCATCTTAGCAGGGCTGAACCGTTTCACCCTGTGGACAAAAAAACCCACGTTCGCCGTCTGCGATCGTGGGGGTCCCTCGTCAAAGGAGGGTGGTGATGAGTTGGGCAGATTGATCAGCCACACGGATCGTCACGCTCGTTCCTGCATTGAAGTCGATGGCGTCTTCGAGCACCCCATCGGAGGAAATCGCTCCTCCCTCAGACATTTCAGAATGAATGGTCAGCTCCTCGCGATACCGAACATGACCGTGGGTCAAGGAAACTCCTGTCCACTGACTCTCCCAGGGCTCTCGGACAGCAAACAATAGTTGTTTGTTGTCACGAGGGAACGGCACCGTGTAGCGAGGCAGAGAACCTGTAAGAGCGCTGGCTCCTGCCATGACAGACTTCATCCAACCCGTTGAACCAGTTCCAGTTGAAACAAGAATGCCACTGGAAGACTGTCGTTCTTCTTGGCCCTTCAGAGTCAATCGGTACCTGGAAGACCCTTGATCTCGACGACCTACAAGAAACTCATTGACCGCGAGAAGGGTCTGTCCATCGTTGGTTGTTGCCTGCGCAAGCGTGATGCTCTCCGTCGTGAACTGACCCAGAAGAATTTTTGGAAGAACTCGCGCAACTGCTTCAGGAGCATGTCGCATAAGCACCCCATCAATTCGCTCAGGGTCTGGGTTCACTGTGAGAACAGGTTGACCGCTCAGATACTTGGCTACGTTGACGAAGAGACCATCAGGTCCGAGCGCAACCACCAAATCTTTTGCACGAAAGTCAAAGTGACTTACGTGTGCACGTTCGATACGAGCAATCGGAAGCTCTGCGCGTTGAAGAGCTCTGTCGAGCGTGCGGAGCGCTCCTGTGTAGCGATCATCTTCGACAGCGAACTCGTCGATCGAACCCCCACGACTTTCCAGGAAAAATGCCACACGACTCCGTGAATGGTGTCGGGCAAGCAGTTCCTGCAATCGGGTGAGCTTCGTCACGAGGACAATGCGATCGAACATACACTACTCCTTGCGCCGAAGCGCACTCAACAGGTCCGAGGTGAGGTTGAACTCGCCCACACCTGCCACAGCCATCTTCTCGATGGCAAGAGCCAACAAGACCGCTGGGTCAACGTCGCGATACGGCTCGAGCTTCTTCGCTGCTGCGTCCGCGTCCGCGACCGCTTCCGCGATCACGTTGCGGTTGCGAATCTCGATGAGTGCCGTACGGGTTTCCTCCATCGCTCGCGCCGTCTCCGCTTCGTACTGCTTGAGCTCACGCTCACTTGAGGCGGCATCCATGCGACGTGCACTGACTGCCTTGTCAGCGCCTGCGAGCATTTCTTCCCGCTTCTTTGCCTCGATGGCTGCGGAAAGCTGACGATTCTCGGGCTTCACGGAGGTAATGAAAAGTCCCTCCAGACGCATGCCGAGCTTGGCGAGACGTACGTCGTTGACAGCGATTGCAGAGAGCACTTCGGTCTCCAGATCACTGGCGGCCACAATGACTTCTTCGAGCGTCCGGTCTTTGATGAGCGCGCGTACATACCCCTGCAGTGCCTTTCCAGCGTCTTCGGTGAGGCGCGTCGGATCATCGCTCATCCAAATCCCTGTCCAGGGATCAACGGAGAAGTCGTGCCGAGTGAGCATGGCTTCCACGTCCAGGCGGATGTGAATCTCACCTTGAACGAAGACACCCAGACGATCAGACGTGAGTTCAGTGAAGCTCACGGGAATGGTCTGCACGGTCGTCGGAACACGTGCGAAGGTGTGCCACGGCGTGATCAAAAACAAGACACCGGTGCCAGAGGCAACCATCTTCCCTCCACGATACTTGACCACGTGGTCGGTCGGGGTGGGCTTGTAGAATCCGAATGGGAGGCGTGAAGTGGTCATAATGACTCCAGGTGGAACACTCAGTTGCTTGAATCCAGTCACAAGGAAATCTCGCGACCAGATAGAGAAACTCAGTTCCCTACTGTTAGTGTATTATGCACACATAGTAACAGACCTAAATCCCCTGTCAAGTTCTGTACAAAATCCTGATTCCCCATTCAAACCAATGAGACCTCTCCAATAATAAAACACCCTCCACAAGGGAGGGTGTTTTATTATTCTGCTTTCGCAGGAGTTATTTTTGAAAACACGAACTGTTGTTGCAAGATTGAAACGATATTCACCGTGACCCAGTAAAGTGTGAGTCCTGCAGGAAGTGTTGCTCCAATCACGACGGTAATCGCTGGCATGAACATGAGCATGGATTTATTCATGCTCGCGAGCATTGTTTCATCCTTTGATCCCTTCTTCCCCTTTACTTGAGCGGGTGGACGACGATGCATGAGCATACGTGTCTGCATGAACTGGAAGTACCCAGCCAATACAGCCAGGTAAAGACTTGGTACAGAAAGATCGATCACCCCAAAGAATATATGATTTATTTCTCCGGGATTTGGAATGAATCCGTAAAGCTCACCAAGTGTCTCTGATCCAAATCCTGCAAGCAATACTTGATAGAGTGCAATGAGAATTGGAAGTTGAATGAGTAACGGAAGACACGACGCAAGTGGATTCACCTTCTCCGCTTGATACAACTCCATCATGGCCTTTGCCAATCCCTCCTTATCATCTGCATGCGTTACTTTAAGCTCTTCTATTTTTGGCTGAAGCTCTTGAAGTGCTTTCTGCGATTTGAGCGATTTGCTCATGAATGGCCAGAGGATCAGCTTGATAACAATGGTCAACGCAATAATGGCGAATCCGATATCAACTCCTCCAAAAATGTTATAGAAAAACACCAAGAGGTTAAAAATTGGAACGTACAGCGCATTATGAAATAAATCCCCCATAGAGTTTAGTTTTCAGTTTCTTCAGTTAATACTTCTGTCTCATCTGCAACGACCTCTGTTGATGCTTCTAAAACTTCAATCGGTGATTCACCAGGAACTGCAGGGGTTGCATCCACTTCAAGCACTGGTTCTTCCACAGGTTTGGAAAGTTCCCCTGACGCAGGTAATTCAGCTTCAGCAACTTCTTCTTGTAATTCTTCATCTCCAGAAATATTAATCTTCCATCCAGTAATCTTGGCTGCAAGACGAACATTCTGTCCTCCTTTCCCGATCGCCAGAGAAAGCTGATCTTCTTTTACTTTCACAAAAGCGGCTTTATCTTCTGTGTGCAATTCTAATTTTGTGATCTTCGCAGGAGAAAGCGCATTGCTAATAAATTCTGATGGATCTTCACTCCATTCAACAATATCAATCTTCTCTCCTCCAAGCTCTGCAATGATTGTTTGAATGCGCGAACCACGTTGACCAATACATGCTCCAATAGGATCAATATTGCCATCTGATGTAGAGACCGCAACTTTTGATCGAGAACCTGCTTCACGAGCGATTCCCTTTATTTGAACAAGTCCTTCTCCAATTTCAGGAATCTCGAATTCAAACAGAGATTGCACCATTTCCTCGGCTGTACGTGAAACAAGAATTTCCGGACCTTTTGTCGTAAGACCCACTAAGCGGACAAATACTTTAATTCGATCTCCTGTATTGTAGCGCTCCGTTGGAATTTGATCTTCTGAGCGCATCACAGCTGTCGTACGGCCGATGTCCACAAGAACAATACGACCCTCACGACGCTGAACGGTTCCGCTCATGATCGTCCCTTCGTGTTCTTTAAACTCACTAAAAATAACTTCACGCTCCGCTTCACGGAGCTTCTGTGTAATCACTTGCTTTGCGGTCATGGCTGCCATCCGTCCAAATTCTCCTGGAGTTGGCATTTCGGTTCGAATAATGTCTCCAATTTTTGACCCCATTTTGAGGACTTGCGCCTCAGAAACCATGATGTCTGTTTTTGGGTTATACCGCTGCCCCATTTCTTCATCGAGTGAAATAGCAGGAAGTCGCTCTCCTTTTTTTCGAGCTTCTTCAATTTGTGTTGCGATTGCTTCCGCACGTTCACGACGTTCTACTTCAAGTTTCTCAAGTTCCTCGAGATCAATATCCTCAACAACGGTTTTTATATCAAAAATACGTGACTCCGCCGTTGCTGGATCAAACTCGACTTCAATATTACTGTTCTTATCACCAAAATCTTTTCGATAGGCGGCAGCAAGAGCTGATTGAATTGCATCAATCACGGACTCAAATGCGAGACCTTTTTCTTCACAAATTTGGCGAATGGCTTGTTCAATGGCTGATGACATAGATATTCTATTGAGACTTCTGAAAAAGTGATGGATTTTCGTTGAACGGGCTGCTGAGACTGTGAACCCTACTCAAACGTAGGGAGAACTGGATCAGCGGGCGCCTGTGAGACGAAAAGACGCACTTTTGCTGAGGTCTCTATTAACAAATGAACCCGTCAATCGACAGGTTCAGCTCCTCAACGCTACCAAAGAATCTCAGGAATGTCAATGTTTTTAAAATGTGTAATGAGAGGTGGTTTAGCGTGGCACTCAATTGCCACCACATCAATCCGCCACGCAGATTCTGTAAGACGATGAGAGAGAAGATAGTGTTCTGCAACTCGTATCAGATGTTGAATCTTTTTTTCTGTCACGGATTCCTCTGGGTAGCCAGAAGCCTGACTGTTTCGTGTTTTCACCTCAACAAAAACGACCTCATCACCATCTTGGCAAATAAGGTCGATTTCTCCAAATGATTGTCGATACTGCACCTCTCTCAAAATGAATCCCTGTGAGACCAAAAAGTTTGCAGCGAGTTTCTCTCCAAAATTTCCAAACTTCCTCCTTGCATCCATACTAGCGTCGACGTTTCTTTTTCTGTTTAGCTTTTGGAAGATACTTTGCTTTTTCCTTTAAGAGCTGAGAGCGCATTTTCTTTGCAGGGATATCTCGTCTTACATAGCGCACAATGAAATGAACCCATACAAGCATACCGATCACCCACGTAGGATACCAAAACCTCGCTCCAAAAAGCTCAATCTGTTCGAAACTGAAAAAGAAAAGAACAATTCCTAAAAAGCCCATCGTCACAAGAAGTGTCGAGATACGATTCCCCACTTCCCGCTTATATCGATCTTCCTCTTTTCGAGAAGCAACAATACGACCAACGATTCCGAGAACAAACAGCACAACAAACAAGACAAGGATAATCGTCCCAATAAGTCCATCGACTTCAGGAGCACTCATGGTTAACCAATAGGACGGAAGAAAGAGTGATGACATACAATAAAATGAAATGAGAGGAATTTGCGCAAACCATAGCAAAGACCCTCATGCAAATCAAGCGACACTGCTCAAAAATGGGAATTAAGAATGGGTAAGAAGTCCAGCAAGGTCCTCAAGAATTCCAGAAATAACATTCGTGGCGATCGCTATTCCTAGAAAAGAGACAAAAACCCCTAAGAGTTTGTAGAAAAAAATGGATCCTCCAGAACCAAATTTATCCTCAGCAAACGGAACGCGACCAAACCAGGAGATGACTACGTTTGTATTTTTCACCATGAGAAAACCTACAACCATAATGGCAAACCCAAGCGGTATTCGAATGAATGGAGACATAGTTCTTTCAGTTTATCACACAACACTTGCCAAGACATACAAAATTCGATAGCATTTGCAGGCATCCATCTTTTGGATGGTTATGGGCGTTTAGCTCAGCCCCGACGACCTACGGTGTCGGGGTCCCGACCTCCACTTTGTGGAGCGTCGGGATTGGTTACTTCATAAGGGCGTTTAGCTCAGTTGGTTAGAGCGTCTCGTTTACACCGAGAAGGCCGGGGGTTCGAGCCCCTCAACGCCCACCAAAAAACACCAGGATTTTCCTGGTGTTTTTTGTACCCTCCTCTGCCTACTTAAGGGTCAAGAGAATCATTCCTGTGGTTGAACTAAGACTGATCTCTCCATCTTCTTCACGTGCAGAAAATGAACCAAGGACATACAGACTCTCAAATTGATCAGATTCAACATGGACAGTAGGCTGTTCATCGCTCAATCTTCCATCCGCTTCTTGCTGAAGAATCTCACGTAATGAAATGGACCCGAGCAACTTTCCGTCTAGAGATATTTCTATTTCTTGCGACCCATCATTCAATGTGATTGAAAAATCTTTTCCTTCCACTCTAAATCTTTGGGTTGTCGATCCTCTAGATTCGAAGGCAAATGCATACTCATACCCTCCCACAACTGTTCCAAGCTCGCTTCTGTAACTTCCCCAACTAATTCTCCTTGTATAGGATGGAACATGCGTAGAGTAAGAGAGTTTAAACCCTTCTTGCATAAAGTACTCACCCCTCTTCCGGTCTTTTATTTCCGCAAAATCAACCTTCTCATCTAACCATACTTGCACGGAGTTAAACGCGTTTCGCTCTTCAAGAAAATTTAAAACAGCACTTACTTGAGAAATATCTTCATCTGAAAGTTCAATCTCTGAGGCGACATATTTCCCGTCTTCAAAACGACCATTCTGTTCCAGAATCGATTCAAGTCTTCCCACCTGTGAACGAATTGCTGTTGAAAATGCGCCCCATGGACCAACGGATGTCACAAAAATAATGAGGACTACACTCACAGGAATCAAACGGAGGTCTTTTACTCGACTCACAAGAAAATACAGACTCACACCAATCAACCAAAGACCAAAAATGAAGACAAAATAGCGATTCTCTGTCACTCCATAGTCTGAAACGCGAAACCAAAGCGACCAAAAAAGCATAAATGCTTGAGGGATCATGGCAATACACAAAGCCGTCCCAGCATGGCGAATCCAGCTCACCTGTGTGCGGAGTGGATAGAGGGCAATGTATGTCAATAATCCCACCACAGAAAACCCAAGAATGATGTACGCAAGTTGACCCTGTGGCCACTCACCTGTGAAAAGAATCTTTGCTGTGTACGTATAGAGAATGACAAAATACACCAGCACCAAAGGAACCAAAACGAACTGAGAAAATAATCGAACCTCTTTCGGATATGAAGCTTTTTCCAAATCATCTGAGCTTCGAGGAAGTCGACTGAGAAAGAATGTTGTGGCAAAGAGACCAAGAATAACGGCCCATATTTCAGTATATCTCTCAGACGGAATTTCTAAATCAAATAGCATATCCGTTGCAAACAATGCGGCAAAAATTCCAAATTGAATTGCGAGCGACCAGAACCATGTTAAAAATGTTGAAAATAGAAGTCGTCGACCATATTCCCAAAATCGCAATACTGCCTGAACACCAGACTCTCGCACAAAAAGGATGAACGTTACCGCCAGAACAGATCCAGCAACCCACATTCCATGTCGCAGATAAAACGTAAAAGCCTCGGGTGAATCTATCTCAGGAAGGAACGTATAGTAACCCGACATAAGAGCAATTAACGCTAACACTCCAAACCAAGACCATTCTTTTCTCCACCCCATCGCCTCGATAAAGAGTGTCACGACGACGGATAAAGGTACCGTAAGTACTAATGTGATGAGCAGACGTAGATAGGTTGGATTGTTCTCATCATGGATTAATGCAATACCAATGCAAGTTCCCACAACACACAACGCAATCGTGATTGGAAACCGCACTATAACGCGTTTTAATCCCTCAAAAATTGAAGCAAACGAAAGAAATTTTAGTTTCATACCTCTTCACCCTACAGAATCTTATCAAAAAGAAAAAGCGCAAGATTGCGCTAGGCGTCGGCGTGGTAGCCGGGATCGGTCGTGACGAGTTCGACATGAAGTCCGTAGGGACCACGCAAGAAGATGCTGGTATTGCTCATTCCCCAAGGGGTCTCTCGATCGAAGTTGGGATGCGTACGTACTGCGTCGAGTGCGGGGGGACACATGGTCAATCCGAGATGTTGCGAGCGCATGCTTCGCCGAATGCTTCCAGCCGGGAGATTCGTGATGAAGTAGGAGACCAGAAGTTGAGCTCCAGAGAACACTTGGAGTCGAGGACCCTTCCCCGCGTGATCGTAGTCCTCATCCTCAATCTCTTTGATCGAACATGTCATTTCCAGACTTTCCCAAAAAGCCTGGATCTCAATCCAGTCGTCATGATGTGAGGGGAAACCGACGTGGTCAACCGCTCGAATGAGTCCTGCGAGATCGCCCATGAATGCACCTCCGTGTATGTGCCTGAGCCAGGGTAATCAAAAGGACGATTCTCGTCAATTCTCTACACAAACAAAAAACACGCTCAATGAGCCTGTTTTTTGTGGTGCGCGAGAGAGGACTTGAACCTCCACGGTCTTGCGACCACCAGCCCCTCAAGCTGGCGTGTATACCAATTTCACCACCCGCGCGTGTCCCTTTTTTCCGTGAGGATCATACAAGATCCAGAAAAAAAGATCAATCCTTCCGCTAAAATACTCTTGTCTTTCCAGTAATGACCTTCAAAAGCAGTGGTTCGATTCCGATATCAAATCGTGTTGATTTCATCTCTTCTCCATCAACAAACAAGGATATTGGCAATTCACTACGAATCGCCATAGAAGAAAGTGGAAGGATGCTTTCCTTTATTTGTGTCTTTCCAAAGATTCCCCACCCTGTTTTCACTGCCGCACTGATCACCGCCTCAAATTGACCATCACGTGGATCCGTTAAGTCTGTCAGATTTCGAATCTCAAGTGCAGCCTGACGCGCAACAGAGGTCACACGGAACTTATCTTCACAGGTAATCTCTGCACGAAAATTAGGCATGGTTACTCCCGTGATAAAGCGACGACCATTTACGGTTCCCACATCAATCTTCTCAACACGACGTGCTGAAAGAACCTCACACGCCTCAACTCCCTCTGGAACTCCCATCATGCGCGCAAGTTCATTTCCAGGACCAATTGGAATGATCCCCAATACGACATCATTATCTGCAACGACATCGATGACTTTTCTGACCGTCTCATCATTTCCGACAACAACAATCGTCGAGACACCGTGATCAATTTCATCTCGAATCATTTCCTCGGCATTTCGAAACAAGGCAAGGCGAGATACCTTTCCTGCGATCCCAAGGTCCGTTAAACGATTCTCTATTTTTAAAAGTTCTCGTTCAAACCGCTTGTTCTCCTGAATGTATTCATCATAGAGATAGCAATACATACAGACTATTTTGTATCCTCGTCTTTGGCTTGGACAGATGATCCTTTCTGCTTACTTTCCATACGAATTTGTCCGTTAATACGAGCACCAGCGGCTACGGAAATTCGCTCCGTTGTAATATCGCCTTGTACATGAGACGTAGAAAGCAGTTCCAGCATTTCTCCTACAACGACGTTTCCGATGATTTCTCCCGCAATCACCGCATTTGCTGCCTTCACATCTGCATGAATTTTTGCAGATTCTCCTACATGAAGAGAGCTTTGTGTCACAACAGAACCAACAACCTCTCCGTCGATTACAACATCTCCCTGTGACTGAAAATCCCCCTCAACACGAACTCCCTGAGCAATGATTGTTTCATTACTTGATGAACTTGGCATAGCATTCTTACTTTTATCCTTAAACATAGATGATTTCTTTGGATCTTATCAGTTAGGCCCTCCTGGTCAACTTATTTATAAGATCTCTGAAAAAGTGATGGATTTTCGTTGAACGGGCTGCTGAGACCGTGAACCCTACTCAAACGTAGGGAGAACGGGATCAGCGGGCGCCCGTGAAACGAAAAGACGCGCTTTTCCAGAGATCTTTATCTACATTTCATCAACAGTCTCAATCCCGAGAACAGTCAGACCATGATGAAGAACACTTCCTACACAACGTACTAAAGCAAGTCGTTCAGAAAGCCCAGCCCCTTCCTGCGCAAGTATGGGGATACTTGCATAGAACTCAGAGAACGTTTTTGCAAGATGAAATAGATATTGAGAGAGCATGGCGGGTTGAAGTTTCTGGGCGGTCTCAAACAACACTTCTGGGTACTGAGCAAGAGCAAGAATCAATTGATGTTCGCTTTGTGCTGAGAGTGTTTTTGCTGTCCAGGTTGGTTTTTTTCTGCCTGCCTTCTTTTTCAAACTCTGAATACGCGCATGCGTGTACAGAAGATATGGACCAGTATACCCCTCAAATGACAGCGCCTCTTGAAGATTGAATACGATTTTCTTACCTGTATCCTGCTTGAGCATTCCAAATCGCATCGCAGAGAACGCAACCGCCTGTGCAACTTTTTCGATTTTCTTTTTTGACCAATCTGCGTGACGTGCGAGCGTTTCTTGACGAGCTTCTTTGAGTAATTCATCTCGAAGATCCTCGTACCGAATCACATTCCCTGTGCGTGCGGCCATAGCTCCCCCCTCAAGCGTGACGAACTCATACGATAAATGTTGTAACTCTCGCTCAAACCCCATGAGTTTTAAGGTTGCAAATAATTGCTGGAGCGCATGAGATTGTCTCTCATCCACGACATAAATGGAACGCGTTGGATGATAATCTTCTTCTTTTTTTAATGCGAGTCCGAGATCTTTTGCATTGTACAACAGTCTCCCATCGGATTTAATGAGCAAATTTACTCCCAATTTTTGCTCCTCTAAATCCACAATCCAAGCTCCTTGAGACTCTTTTACAATCCCCTTAGTGATCAACTCTTCAATAATTTTCTTTGTTTTTCCAATCACCTCACTCTCAAAATACCAATGACTGAGTGTGAGTCCAAGCTCAGTATACACTTCCTTCAAGTAATCAATGGACCAACTTCGTGTTTCTTTCCATAAGGCCACTTCGTCCCCACGACCATCCTCAAGATAATGAAACACATCTGAAACCTGCGCACTTAACGCGGGTTGCTCTTCAAGTTTTTTATTTGCTTCAACATAGACGTCACGTAAAAAAGCGATTTGATCTTCCTCTGCAACCTCCTCTCCTTCATGATACTTCTTCATGCACCAAACAGACTTTGCGACATGCAGCCCAAGATCATTGATATACGCAACGGGCACGACATCGTACCCTGTTGCTTTAAGCATGTTCACAACAGCCTGTCCCACAAATAAATTCCTTAGATGCCCAATATGCACATCTTTATGTGAGTTGAGATTCGCGAATTCCACCATGATCCGTTTATCCTCCCCTACATCAGAGGTCCCATATTCATCACCTAACTCTTGCATCTCTTTCATCACCGCTTCCCCAAACATCTGGGTGTCATACGTGACATTCACATAAGGCCCAACGGCTTTCACCTCCCCAATGAATCCCTTTGGTCCAATGGATGCCGCAAGTTCAACGGCAATCTCATGTGGATTCCGTTTCAGTTTCTTGGCGAGCGTAAAACACGGAAAGGCCACATCTCCGAGTTGTGCATCAGGAGGTGTTTCGAGATCTTCAAGAACAGGCACAAACCCTTTTGGAGCTGCCTGCTTAATTGCTTGTATCACCTGTGTCTTTGCGTCTTGAATTGCGTACATATCTATTTTTTCAAATGAACACGCATTTGAGGAAATGGAATTTCAATCCCTTCTTCGTTAAAGCGTATATGAAGTGCTTTGATAAAGTCATGCTTAATCATATATTGATCCAGAAACTGCTTGATGGTTAAGAATACTTTAAGTTCGATCGCAGAATCTCCAAATGCCTGAAAGCGAACGAATGGATCTTTCGACCCTATGGAATCATGATTTGCCAGTATTTCTTTTGCCACTTCAATAATGACTGTTTCCACAAGTTCGAGATCAGCAGAATAACTTACACCGAGTGGAATCTTCAGAATTGTTTCCTGTCCAGGAAGAAACATATTCGTAAGAATCATCTCCGTTAACTTTCCATTTGGAACAATCACCAGAGTATTTTCAAACGTACGTATCCGAGTCGAACGCATAGAAATATCTTCAACGAAACCTTCGATTCCATCTTCAAGGCGAATATAATCTCCTTGTCTGATTGGACGATCAAGCGCAAGTCCAATTGCAGAGAATAATCCAGACAATGTATTTTGAAGCGCAAGAGCAACGGCAATACCAGCAATTCCGAGTCCTGCAATAAGCGCCGTCACATCCACCCCAAGTTGATTCAACATGAATGTGAACGCAACACCCCAAACAAGAAGACTGATAATCGTGTTTAAAAACCCAAACGTTCCACGTCGAATTCCACCCCCCTGCTCTTTCTGAGTCTCATCTTCTTTCCAATTCATGAGACCTCGAATGAGTCGATTTGCGAGATATGCAATCCAAATAATCAAAAGAACCGGCATTAAGTCACTATATCCATATTCTTTATACGAAAGATCTGGAAACAAATATTGTGCAGAAATGAAGATCCCTATTAATTGAAACCCTAGATGTAACGGCCGTCGCATAAGACGGAGTACTTCATCGTCAATTGTTGTCTTCGTTTTTGTTGTTAAAAATCTTGAACGTTTCAACACCTCAACAACAACCGTCGAAAGCCCCCATGCAACAACAAGAATGACTCCAGCAAAAAGAAACTGATTCACTGAAGGAACACTCATAGACCCATGGAGGTTAATTGTTCATTAATCGTCAAAGCCTTTTTCTGAGCATCCGCAAGATTTTGTTTCATTCCCGCGACAACGTGTTCAGGAGCCTTAGAAACAAACGTCTCATTGGCAAGTTTCCCCTCGAGGCTCTTAATGTAAACAAGCGTCTCTTCATACTGCTTGGAAAGCTTTACCTGCTCCGCTTCCTTATCAACCAATCCTTCAAGCGAGACACAAACTTGCATACTTCCAACAACTGTAGATGCAACATTAATTGTATCACCCAATACATCCGCAGAATTTAAATCATTAACTCCCGCCAACGCTTTGATAAACTTTGATCTCTCCTCATCTTCATTCAAAACAACCCCCCCAATAATAACAACATTCACCTTTTGTTTTGGTGCAACATTATTTTCTGAACGAATCGTTCGAATAGCTCCAATGAGTGCTTGTAGCTGTACCATCTCTTTTTCGGCATCCAGATCCAAATCAATCATGCGCATCACAGGCCAGGCGTGTGCCATCAACAATTCTTCATCAACAAAATAAGACCAAATCTGCTCGGTGACAAAGGGCATGATTGGATGCCAGTACGTCAAAAGATGTTCTAACACATACACAAGGATCGCATCCGTTGATGTCTTTGTTGATTCGTCACTCCGTTGGGACTTCGATGCCTCAAGATACCAGTCAGCAAAATCATTCCAGGTAAACTCACGAAGTTTCTCACTTGCTTGGGAAAAATCAGCCGTCTGCATGTGTTCTGAAACTTCTTCTTCTAAACGCACGAGTCGTGAAAGAATCCATCGATCTGCAAGCGTCGTTGGAGTAAGTTCTTTAAAGGCTTTTCCGTGTTCAATCGTCTCGACACTCGTTAAAATAAACCGAGAAATATTCCAAAGTTTATTCACGAGTCGCTGAGCCGCTTCAACCTTCTCTTCGTAAAAACGAGAATCGTTTCCGGGTGTCACTCCAGTAACAAGACTGTAACGCAAGGCATCTGCACTATACGCTTCAATCACATCGAGAGGATCGATTCCGTTTCCAAGAGACTTTGAAAACTTCTGTCCGTTTTTATCACGTAACATTCCATGGATGTACACCTGCTTAAACGGAATTTGATCAAGTGCATAGGTACTCATGAGAATCATACGGGCCATCCAAAAAAACAAAATCTCATATCCCATCTGCATCCAGCTTGTTGGGTGAAATGTTTCAAAATCTGTATCCGTATCGGGCCAACCGAGTGTCGAGAACGTCCATGTTCCTGAACTAAACCACGTATCAAGCGTGTCGGCGTCTTGTGTCCATCCCTGCACCTCTGGAGGATGTTCCCCACAAAAGACCTCCGCTCCCTTGTACCAAACCGGAATACGGTGTCCCCACCAGATCTGGCGAGAAATACACCAGTCCCGAAGGTTATCGATCCATTGATAGTAACTGTTCTCAAATCGTTCTGGAGTAATTTCAACTTTTTGATCTCTATCCCCGTTATGTCCGACCGCAACGGCTTCTTTCATGAGTTCCTTAAGTGTCTTGCCACGTCCTGGAATTTCTTTATTTACCGCAACAAACCATTGCGTCATTGGGATTGCTTCAACAATGTCTCCAAACCGGTCTGATGTTCCCACACTCTGCTCAATCTCTTCTTCACTCACCAAAAGATTTTTTTCACGTAACATTGCAACAACCAATTCTCTCGCCTCCTCCACCGTTTTTCCTACGTAAGCCGTTCCTGCAACTTGAGTCATGAGTCCATCTACCCCCACAACCTGAATCAACCCGATATCATTTCCAAGCGCTTTCTGTCGCTCGTACATTTCAAAATCGATAGGACTATGAGCCGGCGTTACACCCAATGCTCCTGTTCCAAATGTTGGATCAACGTGCTCATCTTCAATCACGTGAAGTTTCAACTGATTCCCCCCAAACTCCACATCAAACACCTGACCTACATACTGTTTGTACCGTTCGTCACTTGGATGCACCGCGATAGCAGTATCTCCTAACTTTGTTTCAGGTCGTGTGGTCGCAATCGTAAATGGAAGTTCTTTTGAATACTTGAACGTATAAAGCTTAGAAGCTCGATCAACATACACCAATTCATCATCACTACACGTTGACTGCCCTTTCACAGACCAGTTCACCACACGATATCCACGATAGATCAGACCATCGTGATACATGCGAACAAACATCTCATTTACAGCACGAGAGCGCTGTTCATCAAACGTGTACGCAAGTCGTGACCAATCTGCACTGGTTCCAAGTTTTTTAATCTGAGAAAGAATCGTTGCTTTTGACTCTTCGGAATACGCTCGGATGAGTTCCAACAATTTCTCGCGACCATAGTGCTCACGAGGATTCGCAATTCCCTGCTCCATCAAATTCTTTTCTACACGCGCCTGTGTTGCCACCGCCGCATGATCTGTTCCAGGAAGCAGGAGGGCTTTACGTCCCCGCATGCGCTGATAGCGAATCATGCTGTCCATGAGGGTATTCTCAAGGGCATGTCCTAAATGAAGGACACCTGTCACGTTTGGTGGAGGCATCATGATGGAAAATGGTTCACCTGACAGATTGTCTGGATTAAAAAATCCGCTCTTTTCCCAAGCGGAATAGAGAGAATCTTCGTATTCTTTGGCTTCGTAGGCCTTAGGGATATCTTGTTTTGCCATATCGGAACGTAGTTTAGGGAAAAACGGGCTATTTTGCAACTGTTTCTCCTGAAAAGCTTCCTCTCACCAGAATTGACAAAATCCTTATTTTGAGCGAAGATTGCTCATCGTTCTTTCTCAAACAAACTTCCATTCCCTTCCCTCTAAACAGGAGATGATCCCATGCGTGTACTCCAAGTGAGCCTGAAGTTGCTCCTGTTGGTCTTTCTGACTGGCTGCAACCTCATCAGTGAAGATCTGAAGGCTTCTGTGTGTGACTTTGACAGCGATGGTCACGCTCGCTCCTCCAGCTACTGTGGAGGAGCTGACTGCGATGACATCGATTCCTCTGTGAACGGTCCCCTGACTTGGTACAACGATGTGGACCAAGACGGGTATGGCGGTGAGACACAAGAATCTGCCTGCTCTGCCCCTGCTGGCTACGTCGACCACAACGGCGACTGCAACGACACCAATGAGTTCGTGAATCCGGACGCTGTGGAAACCTGCAACGGTATTGACGACAACTGTGACGGTGGCGTGGACGACGAGAACATCCCCACCTGGTACGCAGACGCAGACGCGGACTCCTACGGCAACCCTGATCGAACCCTCACGCAGTGTGCAGAGCCTGACGGGTACGTGGAGAACGATCTCGACTGCAATGACCTCGACGCAAACTCCAACCCGGAAGGGACGGAGATTTGCGACGATGGCATCGACCAAGACTGCAATGGGATTGTCGACGATGCGGATGGGTCTCTGACCTGGTACGCAGATGTGGATGCGGATGGCTTCGGCGACGCAGACAACATCCTCGACACCTGTGTTGAGAACCCAGAAGGGTACGTCGAAAACAGTACGGACTGCGACGACGGCAATACCAACGTGAATCCTGATGCCAGAGAGATCTGCAACGACGAGATCGACAATAACTGCAACGGAGAAACTGATACGGACACGGTGGAGCTCACCTGGTACCGCGACGCGGACAGTGATGGATACGGTGACGCATCTGACTCTGTGAGCGATTGCGCTCCTCCGGCAGGGTACGTAGAACTCGCAGACGACTGCGATGACACCAACATGGCCGTCAATCCAGACGCCTCCGAAGTCTGCAACAACGACATCGATGACAACTGTAACGACTCGCGCGACGCATGTGAACTGTCGGGCGATGTTGCTAGCAGTACCGCAGATTACGAACTCACAGGTGAATCTGGTAGTGACCAGTCTGGCTCCGCTCTTGCCTCAGGAGACCTCAATGATGATGGGATCCTAGATCTCGTTGTCGGAGCCCCGCGCGACGATGACGGAGGAAATGATGCAGGAGCTGCCTATGTCTTCTTTGGACCCATCTCCTCATCGTCTGATCTCTCTTCCGCGAACATGAAGCTCACAGGAGAAGCAACGGACGATCGAGCTGGAATTTCCCTCTTCGTAGGGGATCTCAACGACGATGGGGTCATGGATCTTGTCATCGGGGCAACGGGCGAAGATTCTGGAGGAAACGGCGCGGGCGCGGTGTATGTCGTGTTCGGTCCGCTCGCTTCTGGGGATTTGAGCCTTGCTGATGCTGATGTGAAGATCACGGGCGAAGCAGCTGAGGATGTCTTTGGGACTTCCCTCTTCGTAGAGGATCTCAACAATGATGGGGTCATGGATCTCGTCATTGGAGCCATGAGTGAAGACTCTGGCGGAAGTTCAGCGGGCGCGGTGTATGTCGTGTTCGGTCCGCTCTCTGGAGATTTGGACCTTGCAGATACTGATGTGAAGATCACAGGTGAAGCAACGGGGGACTCCTTGAGCTCTTCCCTCTTCGTGGGAGATCTGAGTAACGACGGGGTCATGGATCTCGTCGTTGGTGCGACCGGTGAGGACTCGGGAGGAAGTAGCTCGGGCGCGGCGTATGTCGTATTCGGACCACTGTCTGCTGATATCAGTCTTGCTGACGCAGATGTGAAGTTGACGGGCGAAACCGCGTATGATGGATCTGGAGCCTCACTCCGTGTGGAGGATCTCAACGATGACGGATCGATGGATCTCATCGTGAGTGCACTTGGTGAGGACTCTGGAGGAAGTGGAGCGGGCGCGGTGTATGTCGTGTTTGGACCACTATCTGCTGATATCAGTCTTGCTGACGCGGATGTGAAGTTGACGGGCGAAGCCGCCGTCTCAGAAACCGGAAATGCACTCGCGTCCGGAGACTTCAATAATGACGGATCGATGGATCTCGTCATTGGAGCGAGCGAAAACGATTCGGCTGGAACCAATGCTGGAGCAACCTACCTCCTCTACGGTCCGCTCACCCCAGGAACCATCGCACTCTCCACCGCGGACTTCATTCTCCGTGGAACGAGCTCAGATCATCTGGGCTTTTGCCTGACTGCTGCCTCCTTGACTTCGGACACAAGTACAGACTTGATTGTCGGAGCCTACGGAGCCGATACAAGCTCCAGCGACGAAGGAGCGACCTTCATCATCAACGGACTCGGCTACTAGCCTAGTTTACGTACCACTCTTCTTTAAGGGTGGTTTTTCTTTGATTCAACCCTTGACGCCCCCTCAAAAAGACGGTAAGTTAGCTCCTTGCCCATGATTGTTGAAGATAAGTAACATATAATGAGACCCCTCTAAAAAGTGCGTCTTTTCGTTTCACGGGCGCCCGCTGAATTCGTTCTCCCTACGTTTTAGTAGGGTTCACGTTTCAGCAGCCCGTTCAACGAAAATCCATCACTTTTTAGAGAAGTCTCTCATCAAATTTACAAACTCGCATGGCCCTTAAGCAGTCACAACAGATTTTAGAAGCATTTCGGCGAAGTACTCGCCCCCTTATTTGTGTTCCCTCGGGTGGTGGAGCTGATGCCTATGCCACCGCGATCGGTCTTGCAAAAGTTCTCAAGAAGTTAGAGAAGGACGCAACGATTGTGGCAGCCGATGGGGCTGTCCCAAGCAATCTCCAGTTTTTGCCAGGACATGACCTGGTCCACACTAAACTCGATAACCTCCGCCAATTCGTTATCGAACTCGATGCAACAAAAACAAAAGTTGACAGCCTGACCTACGAACTCAAACAAGATAAGCTTTTCGTCTACCTTTCTCCAAAAAAAGGATTTTGGGACCAGAAAGATGTGCGCACAAGTTCTAGTGGTTATCGATTCGATCTTATTATCTGTATCGGTTCCCCTGACTACGAGTCTTGCGCGCATCTCTATTCAGAGAATCCCGATTTCTTTTTTCGCACCCCCGTCATCAACATTGACCACGCTCCAGAAAACGAGCATTACGGACAAATCAATGCAGTCGACTTAACAGCAAGTGCCTGTGGGGAAGTCTGTCATGACCTGATTGAGGCAATCGAACCAGGACTGATCGATGAAGAGGTCGCCACGGCATTTCTCACAGGAATGATTGCAAAAACAAAAAGTTTCAAAACGAAAAACGTCACTCCAAAAACATTACAAACAGCAAGTAAACTCATGGCCAAAGGAGCCAGGCGCGAAGACATCGTTCAGCGACTGTACCGCACACGTTCCGTTCAAACCTTGCGACTCTGGGGTCGCGCTCTTGCTCGCTTGAAGGCGGACGAGGAGGCGAAAATCGTTTGGACACTTCTCTCGCACCAAGACTTTATACACGCAGGGGCACAAGAAGAAGATCTTCCTGACGTTATTGATGAACTGATCGCCTCATCTCCTCAGGCACGAGTCGTCGTACTTTTGTATGAAAACGCAGAACGAAACGTTTGTGTCATTGTCCGAGGAGAACGTCCGATTGATGTCATTGAACTTTGTAAGGGGTTCAATGCATCAGGGACACGAGAAGAAGTTCGATTGTGTATTATTAAGAAAAATATTGTCCAAGTCGAACAAGAACTTATTCCAGCCATAGCCGAACAACTCAAAAAAAAATAGACAGGGCGTAAGCCTCGTCTATTTTTTTCTCTTTATGTGCCTGGCGTCTCTTCTACAGGGACCGATTCCCCTTCGATCGAAACTTCTTCAACAACTTCTCCTGCATCCACTTCGATGGACCCACTCTGTCCTGATTGAATTGGTTCAGGAATCCCTGTTGTTGATTCTCCTGATTTCAGACGCACAAGACGTGCCTTTGCGACGTCATTCGATGGATTGAGAACCACGACTTGTTTAATAATCTCAATCGCTTTCTCTCGTTCCCCTGAAATTTCATACATCGAAGCCAAGTACCAAAGGGCATTCGAGTAATTCGGATTCAATGCAACAATGCGTTCCAATTCTTGCTGTGCGATCTCGTATTCTTCTAACCGGATCAACATTTGTGACAATTGAAACGCAAGACCAATATCTGTTGGATTATTGTTTCTCAGCGCAACAAGGCGAGCGGCTGCTTGCTCAAGTTTTCCTTCTCGTTCATATGTTGCAGCCAAATAGTAATGTGCTGGCAAATAGTCTGACTTCAGCTCTGTTGCCTTTAAAAACATCGCTTCTGCAGATGCAAGAAGTGTCACCTCTTGCTCTGAGGCCTGCGCGGCAAGTTCTGGATCTTCCGCAGACTTCAGGCTCCGTGCTCGATCTGCAACAGTAAGATACACACGCCCAAGATTCGTTCGGTGAAGTGGATTATTTGGCTCAAGCGAAATAGCATTTAGGAAGGACTGAGCCGCAAGATCTTCTGCTCCTTGCGCAAAACTCATAAGATCACGATAAATTGAGCCACGCATAACCCAGTTCGAAACATAGCTTGGCTCAATTTCTGTTGCACGTGCTGCCGCAGAAACAGATGCTGTAACCATATCTACAATCACTTGTGTTTGTTCAGATGTGCGTTCAGATTCCGATGAAGCAGCGATCAACTCTCGAGCTTTCATTAAATACGCCGAGCTTAAGTTCCGCTCATACACATCACTCAACCCATTAAATAGTACGGCACGATTGAGCTGTGCAATTACTTCGTCAATCGAACCTTCACCCGAAGTATCAAGTTCAACAGCTGTTGCAAATGCAACCTCAGCCGCATAACGAGATCCTGTAACAAATAAAGACGCTACGACCATGACTGCCACAATCGCAAAGGCAAATGATGTCACGAGACCTAGTCGTGGGGAACGAGAAAAATCGCTCTTCCAAAATTTCAGAGACACTTTTGACGCGAGGAGACCCGTAAATCCCCAGAGCAAAAACGTCATGGTAAAGTTTGATGAATAAAGAACGTGCGTCAAAAGGAGGACGGCCCATCCAGTAAAGAGGACATAGGTCATCTTCCATTCTTCATGGTCTCGCTCAAATACTAACCTGCCCACAGCCTTCACCCCCACCCATAACATGAGTACCACCCAGAAAAAAGTTCCAACCACTCCAAGCGTTCCAAGGGTTGTCATTAAATCACTCTTAGCTCGATCAAATCGCAAAGACCAAAACTGAGATGCATTGACACCAACGGGCTTATACAGCAAATAATCATATAAATACGTACCCGGACCAGATCCGAAAAGCAAATTTGACGTATCAGAAGAGAGAACCTGCTTCGTAATATTCCAACTGGTTCCATAACTTGGAGAGACGACAATTGGAAGATTGAGATGAAGTGGCGTCGGGAGAAACAAGAACAAGATACTCATAAACAACACAAGTAGCGGGAGCGCAAATCGCCGCATATTCGGAAATTCTTGTGACTGGATAAACACAAATGTTCCCAGTAGGAGAACACCCACGATATTAATGAGCCAAAAAACCCAAAAATCGAGCGCAATCAATCCGAGAAGATTCACAAGTGTCACGAGCACAATAAGGACACGAAGAAACACGCCACCACCACCTAACGGAATGACACGATCCCGCCCCTCTTGAGAGACAAGCCACATCGCAAGCCCTATGAACATCATGACCGTCATGAATGAAACAAACCCATTCATTGTCCCGATCGTATTGAATCCAATCGATTGCGCAAACTCAAATGGGAGATGCACCACATTAAACATCCCAAGAAGTGTAATCAAGCCAGAAATACCAGCAGAAAGGAATAGTGCCATAAGCACATTCCTCTGCAAAAGCGTGTCTTGCGCAGTATTGAGAAGCAAATAAAATAGGACAATAAAAAGCGCGATCGATAAGAAACTGACATACTCCTGCGCAGATTGACCTACCCATGTCTGATATCCTGCCAAGGAAGTAAACGAGGCAATCAGCACAGCAAGAACATAAAACCCTGGAACGAGATTGAACCAGCCAGACTTAAACGTAAATGTTTTTGTTACGACCATTTGACCAAGCCACGCAACGAGCCCGATAACAATCAGCACAACAAATAACAATTGCTTATTGTTCTCAAGGACATTTGTGGTCCATGGGAGGAAGAAGATTGGAACAAGAAAAAATAGGAGATAGGTCGCCCAACGCGTAACGAGTCCAAAAAGATCTATGTTTTGACCACGATTTCCTAATTCAGCAATAGAAGACATAGTAAAATAAGTGGTTATTTATTAGAGGTGTATTGTTGAATAGCTTGAACAACCTTCGAATCATCTTTCATATCTTCATAAAATAGGATATGACTCACATTGATTTCCATTCGGTCTTTTGGACCATGCGCCTCACTTCCAAGCTTCATGAGAGACAAATTTGCATCTTGATCAATCGCAATCCCTGATTGAAGATAATAGACATCTGTCAGAATATAAAAATCCTTCTTCGTCTGTTCCAGCTTTCCAAAATAGACCTGCCCATTATCAAGAAAAACTGCCTGGTATCCTCCCTCTTGTGATCCTTCTGTCTGTGTAATCCCTGTCGAAGAATCAGTTGTCATAAGCTGATTCTCCCTAAAGTAAAACCACGCCCCCCCAATGAGTGCGATGAAAAGAAGAATAGTAATCACCCCCCATCCGCCAAGCTTCTTCCGTTCCCCTCCTTGCTGAGGACGACCAATGGGACCGCGATTCATTTTTGATTCAATAGCCATAAAAATAGAGTAAATACGCTGGTTATCTTACCTGATCAATACAGGGCTCACAAGTTTAGATGTGGGTAAAAGCAAGAAATAAAAAACGAGATCTCCAAAGGAGATCTCGTTTTTGCTCTTCTTTTTAAAGCGTTGTTTCCACAAGAACGATTTCCTCTGTGATAACTTCTTCAACAACAGCCTCTTCAGTCACGGGAACTTCCTCTGTGATAACTTCTTCAACAACAGCCTCTTCCACAACCCCCTCATCAATCACTAAGACTGGAATCACAGGTGCTGGAGCAGATGGACCGTGTGTATCTGTCACAGAGATAGAAACCCAACCATCATTCAAATCTGAGACCGTTACCTGCGCGTCTTCAACTCCAATCGCAATCCAGTTGAACTCAACTTGGGCTCCGGAAGATGATTCAGGTCGATTGAGTGTAAATCCAGTCTCATCCTCATTGCTAATCCATGCCTCTCGCGCATCAGAGGAGTTTGATCGTGAGCTGAACGTGACAATTGGTTGATAGGCGTATGGTGTTTCAAATGTGACACGAACCTGTGTTTCCTCAGAAGCCATACGAATACGACCTGCTACATCATGAGATCCATAGAGGTGTTCTTCGACTGTAACTGATCCACTGAATACTGCATTAGAAGCGGTAATGGACTCAGCACTCACTATTTGAACAACAGTATTATTTCCGCCTTGCAGATCTGAACTTTCTGAAATAGGGCTGTACCACATGTTATCTACCTTCACGATAATCTGACCTGTTTCCTCTGAAAAGTTTTCCATCGCCATTCCGATGACAGGACCCACTGCGGTTGCCTTCATCGCGTATCCCGGAAGTGTCGCCGAGCTTGTAAGATAATCACCGATTTGGATCACTCCATTTTCCGAAGAAACCTTCACTGGCACACGTCCTGCAAGAGCCACAAGAGCTGAGAATGTTGATTCTCCTTCTGACCCCAAAATAAGTCCAGGTTGAGTCGTTACAACTCCCATGAGTCCACGTTGATACGCAGAAGTACTTGATTCCACATGAATAGGAGTTCCGCTTGCAACGAGTAAGTCTCCCGATTCAACCTGTTCTACCGCAGGAAACCACTCCGCAAGGTCGACTCCACTTTGTGTTCCACTCTGATCCATCCAATTCAACAAAATCCAATCTGTTCCATCATAAATGAAGGTAAGAAGATCACCTGCTCCGAGTGTCACATCTGCTCCTCCACACGCAAACCCAGCACCCGTACAATCAAGCGTATCGGCTCCCGTTGTTTCGATAACAACAATTTGTCCTGTAACTCCGTTGTTTAAATCTGTCAGAACATTTCCTGTAAGATCTGGAAGTGTGTAGAAAGATCCAGCCGTAACATCTGGTGTTGCATTATCGGGAAGAACATCCTGAGATCCAATATCCAAAATACCTTCGACACTGAAGTCGTCCCCGACATCAAAATCTTCATTTGTCGCCAGTTGTCCGGCACTATGTGTCAATGTGTAGTTTCCGTTATTGAAGTTCATGACACCACCATCTGCTAGAAACAAATCAGCCCATTTGTTTGTCCCTGATCCAAGAGCATTTCCATCATTTGAGGCTGGTTGGAAGTTGGAACCAGTTACGAGAATTTCCATTCCGCCCGCAATGGCGATTTCCAAAGAACCGCTCGCATCGATGTCAAAATCCCAGTTATTTCCAAATGAAAGTGCTGTATCATTTGCTCCAGCTCCATTTGTCAGGTTTCCGATCGCAATACCAATCACTCGATCTCCCGCTTCATTCGTTCCTGTAATGTTTGAAAGTGAAAGAGCTGTGTTTGTGACATTTACAGCGTTCGATCCATCTGCTTCAGGAGTGAGTGCAAGAACCAACGCTCCTGTTGAAGAATCGTTATTTGGCTGAGCTGTAATGGTCAAAGCATTTACCGTACCTGCAGTAACAGCTGTTGCAATACTCGCTCCATGATTATTCGGCAACGTCACATTGAAATCTCCTGTTACGTTTGTGACTGCTGTGTTGTTTCCAATGGAAAGTGTACGTCCACCACTTGTTCCAATGTTAATATTTTGAGGATCGTTATCATTTCCGATATTGATCACATTTGTCGCATTAATAGAGAGTGTTCCAGATGAATCTATATCTAATGCCTGTCCAGAATTAATCGTCATAAGACCGTCTGCTGTTGAGAGTGCCATCGTTCCACCACCGGTACCTGTTGTTGAAAGGGCTCTAATGGCAATGGCACCACCCAATCCACCTGCATTTGTCGTGTCTGTTGAAAGAGTAATGCCCCCGGACGTGTTTACTCCAGATGAAGTTGTATTGATTGTAATGTTTCCTGCTGCTCCTGTTGTATCAATATCAATACCACCTGTTCCTGCATCGATATCGATTCCACCAGCCGTATTTGTGGTAACGAGATTGATTGCATCAGCACTGGCGAGACCTCCTGATAACGTAACTCCTCCAATAATTGATTTTATGTCTATCGCGGCACTATCTGTTCCCTGCTGAGACTGAATGCGAAGTATTTCAGATGTTCCACCATTGGCAAGAAGGAAAATTGAATTTGCAGCATTCTCTGTACTTGTAAGATTGATGCTTGATCCAGTCGCTGTAATATCGATATCCTCCCCTGCGGATGCACCCGTTGCTGAAATATCAATTCCTCCTGCGGACGCAGTAAGTGCAATAGCATCTGCACCTGTTCCAGACGAATTAATAAAGACAGAAGAATCAGTTGCTCCTGTGAGACCAATTGTCAGATCATCTCCCGCACTATCTGATACGAGAGAAACATTTGATGCTCCACCTGTTCCATCAATTGAGAAGACGCCTGCCGCAAGGACATCAAATGTGGTTCCTGCATCAAGATCAATTCCTGCGACAGAGCTTCCGACAAGATCACCTGATGTAAGTGTTGAAAGAGTAAGGTTACCACTGGTTGTTGTGACGTTAGAAGCACCAGTTCCATCAATTGAGAACGTACTGGACGCAAGCATGTCGTATGTTCCTGTGACATCAATATCAAGGTTTGCGCCTGCATTGAGATCAACAAGAGCGACACCATCAAGAACAAGGCTTCCTGAAGTCAATGTTGAAAGACTAAGGTTTCCACTTGTTGTGGTGACGTTTGAAGCCCCTGTTCCGTCAATAGAGAATGTCCCTGCTGCAAGGACATCAAATGTTGTTCCTGCATCAAGATCGATTCCTGCAACAGAGTTCCCAACAAGGTCACCTGACGTAAGTGTTGAAAGTGTGAGGTTTCCACTGGTTGTTGTGACGTTTGAAGCACCGGTTCCATCGATTGAAAATGTACTGGATGCCAACATGTCGTATGTTCCTGTGACATCAATATCAAGGTTTGCCCCTGCGTTTACATCGACAAGAGCGACACCATTGAGAATGAGGCTTCCTGTCGTAGTTGTTGCAAGAGTGAGGTTTCCAGATGCGGTTGTGACGTTTGAAGCTCCTACCCCATCAAGAGAGAATACTCCTGTTGAATCAACGATGAACCCGCCCGTTCCGGAATCGACATCAATTCCTCCACCGATATTTGTTGTCGTAAGGTTAATTGCATCTGAAGAAGGTAAGCCGGCTTGTAAGGTGATACCTCCTGTATTCGCTAATATCGCAATAGTTGTTGCGTCTACACCTTGTGACGCTTCAAGTTTGATGTTTTCATTTATCCCCCCGTTCGCATGGAGATAGATTGAATTTGCAGCGCTCTCTGTACTTGTAAGATTGATGCTTGATCCAGTCGCTGTAATATCAATATCTTCTCCTGCGGATGCACCCGTTGCTGAGATATCAATTCCTCCTGCAGTCGAGGTGAGTGTTAATGCATCTGCGCCGTCCGCTGTGGACTCAAGATCCAAATCACTTACTGTTTCAAGACGGATCGTCGATGCATCTTGACCATAATCGAATGTCAGTGAGAGTGCATTTTCCGTAAATGTTAACTGATTATTTGTGACGTTTGTAATCGTAAGATCATTTTGAAGATCAAGATCGAAATCCCATCCTGCAGTATTCTCAATATCAATTGCCGTATCCGTTCCTCCTGCCGTTGATGCGAGATCTAATAAAAGTCCTACAGCAATATCTCCTGCTGCTGTTCCACCTGAAGTAAGTGTTCCACGCATTAATGCATTCGTTGGATTTGTTCCATCTCCGGTAGTAAATGCCAAAGAAAGACCATCTACACCAGTTGTTGTAATCGCCCCAGTTGAAGAGATTGAAATGAGATCAACGGTTGATGCAGCTGCATTCGCAACAACGAGTGCTTGTGCTCCTGTTGCCCCAGCTTCAATATTGAGATTGATAAAGTCTCCTGTCGCAGCCCCTGTTCCCGAATCAATGTCGATGACGTTTCCAGTCCAAGCTGCATTTCCCGTATCATCGTAATTCCAAATTTCTCCTGTCCATGCTCCTGTTGTTTCTGTGCTCCAAAGGGCTCCACTCATGGTCCCTGTATGCGTCAGGTAAAATGCACGACCTGTTGTCAATCCATCAACCGTGTAGTCAATTCCATTGGCGGTTGTCAGAGAATCAAAGGTGATGTCTGTAATATCATTTGTTGTTTCTGTGGATACAAAGTTAAACAAATCTGCACCTGTTCCGAAGTTCATCGTATCAGCCCCTGTTCCTTCTCCAATATTAATCGTTCGAGCAAAATCAGAATCTCCAATCGTAATTGTACGACTTGATGTGGTTGTATCTAAGCTTACATCTCCACTCGCTGCGCTCAATGTTGCTGCACCAGATCCACCAGCATTGATTGAGATAGCTCCATCTACCGTTGAGATTGCTACGGTTCCTGTAGAACCCACATTTACATCTAGTCCTGCCGATCCAGGCCCCGCAGCCCCATATGTATTGATCTGCATGTAAGAACCCGCATCCATAATAATGGTTCCTGCAGTATTTGTTGTGACATCGTAAGCATCCAAATAAATACCAGAAGCCGTCGCGCCATCTGCATCCAAGTAGATCGCATCACTTGATGTATCTAAGGATTGAATAATGACACTTGAAGCCGTTCCCCCAGCGGATGTTGAAAGCGTTAGTGCTCCGACAGACGTTGAGAAGTTTGAAGCCGCATCCGCATCTAGCGAAATAGCTCCAGTCCCATCGATATCAAAAGCTTGCGCGTCTGTAAATTGTGCCCATGTTGACCCCGCGTCTTGCACGACAAAATCTCCTGTGCTTTGCAGATCGATGATCACATTAGTCGTAACAGATGATTCAATCTCGAACCCTCCTGTCTGACTTTGTGCTGCATCTACCGTAATTTTTGCAGCAGTTGCTCCAAAATTGTTATATGCCGTATCAAGGTTTGAAGCCAAACCTAACCAAGATGTTCCGTTATACCACTTCAAATCGTTGGTATCTGTGTCGTAATACATTCGACCTCCAAATGCCACAGTCGGGTCAGCGGAAGAGTTCTCAATTGCTTGAGTAAAAATAGAATAAGGAGTCTTTGTTACACGTACTCGAGGAGCAAGTGTTTCAGCGCTCCCAACGGAATCTGCTGTATGCACTTTCATTTCGAGCCAGACATTATTTGCAAAATCGGCAACGTCTGCTCCGATAGGAATTTCAACTGTAAAAAATCCATTCGTAACCGTAATGGCCGTTTCTCCAGAATCCACAACTCCATCTCCATCCGCATCCGCAAACCCTTGTACATTTGAAGCAAGATTCGTTCCAGCGGTAATAGCAGATTCAACGTCAAACCAGAAATAATACGTTCCAGAAAGGGCCGTACCTGATGCGTTAAAAAGTCGTCCGTTATATCCAATCGTTGCTGGTGCTCCAACCGTTTGCGCATTGGCAATTGACGGAGTGATGAGTAGACCGATGGCAAGGGTATAAAAGACCATCGAAATTCCTACAAACATGTGTAGAAATATTTTTGCGGTTCGCATAGGTAAGTACTTATAAAAAGACGAGCTTAAATGATGATAGTTGCCGTGGTCACAGCAGAACTATCGGGTAATTTTTTTTCTTCGTGACTGTACTAGAAATAGTATAGCAAAAATTAGAAAGACTCCCAAGACAATCGGGATAACTAATCCACCCTCTCTAAAATTGTTTTCCAAATTTTGTGCACTCTCTCGTGTCTTCGCGATGATTGAAGCAATTTCTGAATTTGTTTCATGTCCTTCTGGTCGATCAAGAATCGTTCCTTCTGGGTAGACACGAACAGACGTACTTCCATACGTTGTGTTCCCCGCTCGATCAAGAGCCGAGACTCGAAAAAAATACGTTCCAGGTGGAAGGTCTTCCATTTCAAGTGGACTTGATTGTGTTTGGAACGCACTTTCATTTATCGCGATCTGATACTCTGCGATTCCCGACGTTTCATCCGTCGTCGCAAAGGTAAACCAAGCAGATTCTCCTTCAAGGAGTTTTGTTTCCTGCGCTGTGAGTGCAATTGGATTTGGATTCTGTGTATCCATCCTTATAGAGAGGTTTACTTGCTCAGTCTCCTGCCCATCCTCTTGAAGTCCTTTAAGATGCAGGTAATACACTCCGTCATTCTCTGCAGAAAGCGACAGAGATGTTGCGTCTTGCTCTACGATTGTCGTTGCCGAGCCTTGAGGGTCTTGATCGAATCCATAAAAATACACAAGAACAGCACTCTCTCCTCCAACAGAAACCCAGGAAACATCTACATCTCTGGATGCATACCAAGCGGATTCATTTGGGTGAGAGGCACTTTCTGCGATAAGCGTCGCAACGCGCGAATCCACTTCAACAGTTTTCTCTACTGTAATAGAAACCTCTGAAAGGGCACTTAGCTTGATTCGCTCATCTCCTCCAGAAATGGCTCGTGATTCAGATGAGAATGAAATAGATCCATTTCCTGAGTCAATGGCAAGAAACGTAATAGCAATAACTGATTCCTGTGAAGAGATGGGGGTGTCTAATGTGAACGCCCCCCAAGAAACAGTTCCTGATTTATTGTCTCGGTAATTCCCAGGAGCTGAGCGATCAAAAGATCCGACAAGCCTCACACTTTGTGCTTGTACAATATCTGGATCAAAAAAAACAACCGCTCGGATCGTATCAAGATACTCACCGTGCGGATCTACGGTCACTACCACATCAAAAAGTTCACCACGTGACGCCGTGTACGCTGATTCATCGAAACCAAATGTTGCCTCCCCTGCCGCATGCATGACACCTGGAACCAAGACCAGAACCATCATGAGCAACCCCGAAAATAAATACTTCATAGATCTATCCCCCCTTATTATACTTCAACTCCCCAACGAGCGATCATCATGGAAAAATCGTAATCATCAATAATGGCATCCTCATTAAAATCTCCTTCACGATCATCTTCTCCCCACATTCTAATAAATCGACTAAGGTCATAATCGTTTACAGTTGAATCATCATTCACATCCCCAATCAAACGACGATAGATCTCATACACACTCGAAGCGGAGCTTGCTGATCCATCCATTGCAACCAAAGAAAAGCTATTGTCTCCGTACGAAAGAGATAGATATTGTTGCCAGGCGGTTGTTGTTGGATATGTCACTGAATCAGAAGATCCATCAATCGTAATTGTATCAACCGTTGACTCCATTGATCCATATAAAAGAAACGTGCTTTGGTAGGTAAATTCAAGATCATCAATCTCGCTTGAAACGGATGGGGTACTTGGTGCAATTGATCCACCGCCACCGCCGCCGCCTCCTCCTCCACCTCCGCCACCACCGCCTGCTGCTGCGCAAGCGCTTGTCACGTAAGCGCACGCTGAACTACAAGTAAGTGTTCCAGAAGCAAAGCCTTGAGAAACACAAGTTGCACTATTCAAATCTGCCCCATCACATGTTTCCCCAGAATCTCTAAATCCATCTCCACAATAATACTGAAATCCACTACCCACTTCTTCTTGGTAGCTTGTACTTGTCACATTACCTGCGTATGGATCAAGTGCTCCTTGCATTTGGTAACTTGTTGATTCAAGCATGTCTGATGAATTTGCGTATCCGTCCGCAGATGGCGCAAGAAACCCAGCCTCAGGGGTGATTTGGTAACTTGTTGAAGAAACCGCCCCAACCCCAAAAGGTAAGACCGCAAGAGTGAATATGAAGAGGAAAATAGGTACCTGTTTCTGTCTCATATCAATAGAAGCTCGAATTCCGAATAAAACTGCGTTAGTGAAAAACTTAAGCGACGAGAGGGTCATGACCAGTTGAAACCTCTTCCCCGTCATGATAACCATCCCCATCTGTATCAGGATTTTCAGGATCTGTTCCATACGTTTCTTCTTCTACATCCGTAAGTCCGTCTTCATCTGTATCAATATCTGCTTCCGTTTCTTCTTCAACGACTTCTTCCTCTGTAGCTTCTTCCTCTGTAGCTTCTTCCTCTGTAGCTTCTTCCTCTGTAGCTTCTTCTTCCCCACCTAAACCATCATCCCCATAGGATTGTTCGTCCCATGTCAAAAGATCTGTATACGCAATTGTATGAAGAACATTCCACTCCATATCGATTTCAGGCATTTTTGCGTACTTTTGTCCAAACAAAATCAGTGCATGTTCCTCTGCTGCTAAATCTCGTGGACTCCCCTGACATCCCCCGTAGGCGATACAATGAAGCGCTTCCCAATCATTTGCGTTTGAAGGCATCCGTGCATAAAACGCTCCAAAATAAACGAGTGCCTGCGCTTCAAGAACAGGATCTTTTTCAGTATCTGTTGATTCTTCCTCTTCAACTGCTTCCTCAACATCTATATCAAATGACGTACTGTCAATTTTTTCTTCGCCATCAGAGATCAAACGAGAATTACTAGAAATAGCAACATCAATTTCTTGATCTGCAAGAGCTGTGAATGTAATGGTTGCAATCACACCGGCTTCTGTCACAGGATCTCCATACTTAAAGGCTCCAAATGTGATTACTCCTGCGTCATTGTCGATCTCATACTCTGGAGAAAGGCTTGGAAATGACGCATCGAGATCAAACCACGTTGCTTCTAACAACGACGAATCGTAGATGAGTTCAACACGAACAGTATCAATAGCCTCCCCATTTGGATCAATAAGTATATCAAGCTCTACCACATCCCCAGCTACAACAGTGACGTCTGCCACAGAAACAGAAAGCACTGCAGACCCCTCTGCCTGAACATCCGGAATACCAATCTGTGTAAACAAGAATGTGAGAATAAAGAGTGGCAAAACAATTCTTCTCATATTGATCGAAAAATAAATTTAGAAAAAATACACGGATCTTTTGTTGCAGTATAACACAGGAAAATTGATTCTGAAATAAAAAAAGAAGATCTTGTGCATAGCTCTATTCTCCTTCTACTTCTTTAAGACTCTCCTTTCAAAAAAAAGTGAGTTGTCTTCAACAAAATAAGGAAATCAAAAAGAAACGTTCGATTTTTTAAATAATAGAGATCGTACTCAAACTTCATTTGAGAATCCACCACAGATCTCGCATAGCGAAACTTAATTTGAGCCCATCCTGTAATCCCAGGCTTAATAAAATGACGAACATGATAGTGCGGAATTTCTGCTTCGAGTAACTCTACAAAATTGGGACGCTCAGGACGAGGTCCCACAAGACTTAAATCCCCTTTAAGGACATTCAATAATTGTGGAAGTTCATCTAGATGTGTCCTCCTTAGTATCCCTCCCACAAACGTGATGCGCGTATCTTCCTTGGTTGCCCATAAGGGGCCATTTCGTTCTGCATCTGTATGCATTGTTCGAAACTTTATAATCGAAAATAACTGTCCATTCTTTCCCATTCGTTCTTGTGTATAGAACACAGAATCTCCATCGGACAATTTAATAACAACCACAAGTAATACCCAAAGTGGAAGCGTGACAAGAATAAGAAGAACTGAAATAACGATATCGAACCATCGTTTACTTCTTTGATAGAAACTTCTATCACGCTCCTCAATATTTTGTAGAAACCAAAGATGCTCAATGGTTGAAAGAGGAATACGTTTCGCAAACAACTCATATGCACGAGCAAAATCGAGAAACACCACTCCTTTTCCAAGACAAACATAGACTTGTGCAATCACCATTGGATCCAAGAACAGAGCAGATGGTAATACGATCACATTCAGTTTCTGTTCTTCAATGTGAAATTTCAAGTGCTCAACGGAACGCAACGGCACACATACTTGTCCTAAATGAGACCGAGATCGAATAAGCTGTTGAAGTTCTAACGCCTCTTTATCAGAACCGATCACACCGATAATGAGTGGATCGAGGCGTGAGACTTTTGCGAAAAAAAATCTCCGCCAAAAGAGACTTACTACCCCAAACAACACTACGTGGAAGAATAAAATGGTTTTCGGTGAAATTTCTGAAAACGAAATCAGGTAAAAGAATAGAACACCTACAAAAAACGCCATGCAAAGAGCCACAAAATACTGATTGATACGTTTCAAGGTCAGATCTGTCGACAAATCGTACGCATCGAAGATATAGAACAAAACCAACCAAAACACATAAAGCACACTAAATAGACCAATATGTTGGGAAATCAGTTCCCAACTCACCACCCCCCAATACCTCATCATCAAAACAAACAAGAGAGATCCATAGAGCAATAGAATGTCTCCACAAAAAAGGATAAGTTTTCGGCCTCGAAAATCCATATGCGCCATTGTGTGCTATTTTCAGATACGTGTAAAATACACGCATCTATGACTTTACAAACCATTTTGATCACAGGAGGAGCGGGTTTTATTGGTTCACATCTGGCTAAACGACTTATCAATGAAGGTCATGAGGTTATTATTATCGATAACTTTAACGATTACTACGATCCTTCCTTAAAGGAGGCACGCATTTCAACACTTCTAAAAGATCTCCCCTTTACCTTATATCGAATTGATTTAGAGGATTTTGATGCTGTGAAAAACGTGTTTGATACGCATTCCATCGATCTTATTGCACATCAAGCAGCTCAGGCAGGTGTTCGCTATTCGATCGAAAACCCGCTTGTCTACGGAGAAAGTAATCTCATTGGAACACTCAATATTCTCGAACTCGCCAGACAACACAACATAAAAGGAATCACTCTTGCTTCAAGTTCTTCCGTCTACGGAGATGCCGTTTCCTTCCCTATTAAGGAGACAGACGAAACAGACAAACCGATTTCTCTTTACGCAGCCACCAAAAAGTCCTGCGAGCTCCTCGCGTATTCCTATCACCATCTCTTTAATCTCCCCATCACGTGTTTACGATACTTCACCGTCTATGGACCATGGGGACGACCAGATATGGCAATCTTTTCATTTACCAAGTCAGCTCTAGAAGGAACATCGATCGATGTTTATGGACAAGGAAACATGGCACGAGACTTTACCTATATTGATGACATTGTCGATGGAATTGTGAAATCCCTTGAATTCCAACTCCCTTGGGCCGTCTTGAATCTTGGTCGTGGGCAAGCAGAACCGCTCATGGACTTCATTGAATCCATCGAAACACACACAGGAAAAGACCTTCAAAAGAATTTCAAAGAGATGCAACCAGGAGACGTCCAAAAAACATGGGCCGATATTACTCAAGCGAAAACCCTTCTTTCATTTGACCCAAAAACCTCTATTGACGAAGGT
>JABMNY010000002.1 GCA_013204385.1 Candidatus Uhrbacteria bacterium | reverse complement strand
TATAAGCCCACGGGTGCCATGAATCGTTCCATGACAAGTATTGCAACGCCAATGCTTGATGCCGTAAGTGAGGATCTCACAACAGCAGCTGTCAGTGGACGGCTACCGATGATGATTGATCGTGATGCTCAGGTAGAAGAGATTTTTCGTGTGATTGAGGGGGGGCGACAAAGTGTCGTGCTTGTGGGGCCAGAAGGAGTCGGAAAATCGACGGTCTTAGCCGGGATTGCGGAATTGATGGTAAAGGAAGAGGTTCCAAAAATTCTTCAGGATCAACGGTTTGTTCGCATTTCGATTCCGCATTTAGTTTCAGGAGCAGATCCGTCTCAAGCACAGGAGCGTTTGTTGCAAGTCTTGTCAGAAGTCTCTCGCTCAAGAAATATTATTCTTGCCATTTCTGATATTGATCAGTTGGTAGCTCAGGGGGCGACAGGCGCCACAGATCTCGCTGCGACACTTGTTGATTTTCTTTCTCGAAGTGGAACCTTTGCCATTGCGACAACTAGTACTGCGGGATATACCGAATTTGTTGAACGATCAATTTTAGGACGTGTGTTTCAAAAAGTGGACATTCATGAGCCTGATCAAGAGTCTGCAATTCACATGCTCGAATCTAAAATTGGAAGTATTGAGTATGAGCATAATGTGATTTTTAGTTATGCCGCGGTCGCGAAAGCCGTCTCACTTTCAGACCGATACATGCATGAAAGCTATTTGCCAAAGAAAGCGATTGAGGTTGCACGTGAAGTGGGGTTACAAGTTTCTAAAACAAAAGGACAAGATGCACTGGTGACCGCAGAGGATGTTGCCTCTATTGTCAGTGCGAAGACCGGAATTCCAACCATGTCGGTTGCAGAGAATGAAAAAGAAAAACTTCTGTCGCTTGAAGAGAAGATGCACGGACGTGTGATTGGGCAAGAGGAAGCGGTGAGCGCGGTTTCTGCGGCTCTGCGTCGTGCGCGCACAGAATTGCGGTCGCAAGGACGTCCGATTGCCACGTTCTTATTTCTTGGGCCAACGGGTGTGGGAAAGACAGAACTTGCAAAGACGGTCGCGCAAACATATTTTGGAGATGAGAATTTGATGATTCGTTTGGACATGTCTGAATATCAAGAATCAGGAAGTATCAATCGACTGCTTGGAGCTCCTGGTTCAAATCAAGGAGGACTCCTTACTGAAGCTGTACGAAAACAGCCATTTGCTATTGTGTTGTTAGATGAACTTGAAAAAGCACATCCAGATATTCTGAATGTCTTCCTTCAGGTGTTTGAGGATGGACGATTAACGGATTCTGTTGGTCGCACAATCGATTTCACAAATACGATTATCATCTCCACATCGAACGCGGGAACATCGTATATTCAAGACGCTGTCACAAGAGGAGAATCCGTCGAAACAATCAAAACACAGCTGATCGAAGAAGAGTTGAAGGGGATTTACCGACCAGAGTTCTTGAATCGGTTTGATGGAATCATTGTGTTTAAACCTTTGACTCAAGAGAATGTAAAAGCAATTACAACGCTGTTCATGGCAGAGGTGGCAAAACGACTTGAACCAAAAGGAATCGGATTTCGTGCTGAGGAAGCAGCGGTTATTGAGCTTTCAGAACGAGGGTTCGATCCAAAGTTTGGAGCGCGCCCACTGCGACGGCTCGTTCAAGAGGAGGTTGACAATGCTATTGCAAACGCGTTGTTAGAAGGAAATGTCAGTCGACGAGATACCATTGTTCTTGTATCTGGTGGAAACATTCGAATAGAAAAAGGAGCTGAATTATGATGACATTGATTTCATGGGGCATTCTGTCATTTGTTGTTTCGTTTTTGATGACGCTTGTAGTGCGGAGAATTGCTCTTCATTACAAGATTATTGATCGCCCGACACTACCGAGAAAAATTCATCAACGTCCTGTTGCGCAGTTGGGTGGGGTAGCCATTTTTTGTGCAATTTCTGCGACAACAATTGGGATATTGATGACAGGGACACTGCTGACGTCTGGGGCCATTACCCCTATGCATTACATAGGGGTTCTTCTTGGGGGCTGTGTTCTTATGCTAGGGGGATTTTTGGATGACAAGTATGAACTTCCTCCACGGACCGCCATTATTGCTCCTGTGATTGCGACACTGATTGCGATAGGGTTTGGAATTGAAGTTGATAAACTTACAAATCCGTTTGGCGGAGTAATCATTCTTTCCTCATGGCAATCTGACATCCTTGTGTTCATTTGGTTGCTCGTGGTCATGTATACAACGAAGTTTCTCGATGGACTGGATGGATTAGCAACCTCTGTGACGAGCGTGGGCGCATTCATGATCTTACTTCTCTCTCTCACAACCGCCTACTTTCAACCAGATGTTGCGCTCCTGAGTGCAGTGACAATCGGTGCATATATCGGATTTCTTTTTTGGAATATTCATCCAGCATCGATTTTCCTCGGAGAAGGGGGGAGTGTGTTTGTGGGCTATATGCTCGGAATTCTCGCAGTTATTTCAGGAGGAAAACTTGCAACCGCATTACTTGTGCTTGGAATCCCATTACTGGATGTTGTTTGGGTAGTGACACGTCGTTTCAAAGACGGAGGGGTCACAAGGATTTTTAAAGGAGATAAAAAGCATTTGCATCATCGACTTCTCAAACTTGGCTGGGGGCAAACGCAAATAGTCTTATTGTATGTCACGATCGCGTCAGCGTTTGGGGTGAGCGCACTCTTTTTACAAAGCCAGGAGAAAATTGTAGCGCTTCTTATCCTTTCTTTAATGATGGGTCTTGCTGCAATCGTTCTTGTTCAAAAAGATCGACATGCGTAAATTAATCATTCCAATATTATTTCTTTTGGGTGCCATGGGCGTTTGGGCTTTGCGCACTCCAGAAATGGAGACTCACTCCCTTGTTTCCTCTATTATCTTCCCAAGTGGAGTGGAGATCGTGGTTGAGATTGCTGATACGCACGAAGAGCGATTGCAGGGATTGTCTGGAAGAGCGGAGTTGGCAGATCAGACAGGCCTTCTCTTTCTTCATGATTCATCAGAAGTACAGCGATATTGGATGAAGGAGATGCATTTTCCGATCGATCTCATTTGGGTTCAAGAGGGGGTTGTTATTGGGTTTGTAGAGGGGGCTCAACCAGAAAACCCACCTGTGACCATTTACGCTTCGCCAGCACCTGTGGATAGTGTTTTAGAGGTTTCAGCAGGGTTTATCGTAGAAAACAATGTAAATGTCGGTGATATTCTTGACATTAGAGTTATGAATCAGTAGAATACCCCCGTTATTACTTAATGAAAGACGCTGGTATACGCGTGTCTATGGACATGCAGGAACCGCGGAAACTTGATATGGCAATATTCGCCGTGATTCAAACAGGGGGGAAGCAGTACATTGTCCGAGAAGGGCAGGAACTTAAGATTGAAAAGCTCGAATTAGAAGTAGGAGCAAATGTCGATTTTGACGTACTTCTTGTTTCTGATGAAGAAGCAACTGCAACACAAATTGGAACACCAGTTCTTAGCGGCGCAAAAGTGTCGGCAACTGTCCTTGAGCAAGATCGAGATAAAAAAGTCTCTATTATCAAGTACAAGTCTAAGTCTCGTTATCGACGAAACGTCGGTCACAGACAGCCATTCACTCGAGTCAAGATTGAAAAAATCGCCGCCTAAAACGGCGATTTTCTTTTATGAAAAAAACAGAAAAAATTCAAACCTCACAAATTCTCAAAGTCTATTGGGAGCATGCTCGTCGATATAAAGGGCGCGTCTTTTTGATTCTCCTTTTTATTGGGATCGCAAACCTGTTGAACGTCATTATTCCACTATTCTATAAGCGGTTTTTTGATCTTCTTTCTGGAGATATTCCATCTGATCCAGATTCAGTTGTACCCCTTCTCGTCGGTACTCTGTTGATTGTCATGTCCTTGCACGGAGTCATGTGGGTGATGTGGCGTATCTCAAACCTCATCAGTAACTGGTTTCAGCCACGGATGATGGCAGATTTGGAGCAGACAGCTCTTGCCCAACTTCATGAGCATTCCTACAAGTTTTTTTCGAATAACTTTGCAGGATCACTGGTCCGAAAGGTCAGTCGTCTTTCGCGATCGTTCGAAGATGTTTCTGATCAGATTCAATATCAATTTGTTCCTCTTGCAATCATTCTCACAGGAAATTTGATTGTGCTTGCGACAAGAAGTACGTTTCTCGCTCTGATCCTATTTGTCTGGATTGTGACGTTCATGAGTGTAAATATTCTCTATGCACGATGGAAGCTGAAGTATGATTTTCAACGCGCAGCCATTGATTCAGAAGCAACAGGGATCGCGGCAGATTCTATAACGAATGCCGTGACCGTGAAGTTGTTTACAGGAAAGGCGTTCGAGAAAACGCTTTATCAAGAAGTCACCGAACGGCTCCGAAGATCAAATACGTTTACCTGGAACCTCGCAGAACTTCTTGAGGCCTTTCAGTCGGCATTCATGTTCTTGATTGAGTTTGTCATCATGTACTATGCGGTGAAACTTTGGCAGCAAGGCGTCCTCACCATTGGAGACTTTGCCCTGATTCAAGGATACCTCATTGGAATCTTCATGAAGATTTGGGACTTTGGTCGAGCTGTTCGTCGTGTGTTTACCGCGCTTGCGGATGCGGATGAAATGGTTGAAATATTAAACCTGCCTATTGAGATCAAGGACGCCCGAACAGCAAAAGAACTTCAGATGCAATCTGGACGGATTGAGTTTCAGAATGTGTTTTTTAGCTTCAATAAGACTCGCAGAATTCTGAGTGACTTGAATCTAGTGATTAAGCCAGGGGAGAAGATTGCTCTTGTGGGCCCGTCTGGAGCTGGAAAATCAACAATCACAAAACTCCTCTTTCGGTTTCATGATGTTGAAAGAGGAAAGATTCTGATCGGGAACCAGAATATTGCAAAGGTGACACAGGAAAGCCTTCGTGAAAATCTTTCCCTTGTTCCACAAGAACCGATCTTGTTTCATCGAACTGTGATGGAAAATATACGATATGGACGAAGAGAGGCAACAGACGAGGAAGTTATTGAGGCCGCAAAGAAAGCACACGCACACGAATTCATTGAGAACCTTTCTCACGGGTACGAAACATTTGTGGGAGAGCGTGGAGTGAAGCTTTCAGGGGGAGAACGTCAGCGCATTGCGATCGCTCGAGCAATTCTCAAGAACGCTCCTATTCTCGTGCTTGATGAAGCAACATCAAGTCTTGATTCCGAATCTGAGTCTTTGATTCAGAAGGCACTTGATGAGCTGATGAAGGAGAAGACAACTATTGTCATCGCTCATCGATTGTCGACGATTATGAAGATGGACCGTATTTTGGTCATTGATGGAGGAAAGGTGGTCGATTCTGGAACACACAAACAGCTCTTGAATAAGAAGGCCAACATCTACAAAAAACTCTGGGAAATCCAAGCCGGCGGTTTTATAGAGTAAAAGCAGTAAAAAACAGGCCTATGTATTGACAGAGGGCCTGTTTTTTGATAGATTTTTTTGTCACTCACCAACGTTCTGGTTGAGGAGACAGGAGACCTTATGTTGTTTGCTGAGCGGTATACGACCGCTGATGGGTCAACTCTTTATCCTACAGATGAAGAAAAATGGGTTCTCGACGAAAGGACCTTCCCATTTTTCAAAGCAGGTGTCAGGATCCTGGATTTGACTGGGGTGACCAAGAACACCTCATTCAAGTTGCGATTCAGTGGCGCACCATTTGCAACAGCCACCATAATCCCGACTCAGCCAATCGGAACCAGTACCACCGACAACTTTGTCCGTTCTCCTGACCGTAGGGGTTACCGTCGAGTGGTTTATATGGATGAG
>JABMNY010000036.1 GCA_013204385.1 Candidatus Uhrbacteria bacterium | reverse complement strand
GTGAATGCTCCAGGGAATCTTGGTCGATATGTAAAAGGTGGAGCTGCAGGTGTGGGCGCAAAAGTGTTTGGAAATTCCGCTGCAGGACAGTATTTCAAAGGAAAACAGATGGATACACAGCAGGCGGGGCGAGCAGCCAAGTTTGAAAGTGTAGACAAAGAAAAAGAGGTTGTGAAAGGTAAGGACGCAGCGTGGAAAAAAGCGCGTATCGAGTCCATGTTGAAAAATCCTCCAACTTCAGATGCAGGAAAGGCTCAGCAAACTGCGTTGTTTGAAGATATGATGGGAGATAAGCGTCTTCAAGCATCATTGGGATCAAAGACGGTTGAAGGAATGTGGAACGCAAACAAAAAAGATTACGCAGAAATGTCAAAGGATCATCCTGAAAAGAAGGATGCGTTTGATACGTTTAAAAAATCGAACGCGCATTATACAGGCAGTACAAATCTTCTTCATAATTATGACGATGCAAAGGGTCTAAGTGACGATGCTTTGAAAAATGAGGGTGTTCAAGAACGCTTGAAGAAGCTCCGTTCAACTGTAAAGGATAAGGATTCAGAAGGTGGATATTTGAGTGCGTATGACGCAATTGCACAGGGGCATGAAGGGGCAAAGAAACAGAGTCTTATGACGTCTAAACCTGCAGATTGGTATGAACACATGACAGATTCGGAACTCCAAAATGTTGATGCGAATGCGTTAGGAAAAGATGGCTCAGAAGAAGTTATTCAGCGTGGAATTCAGGCGTCTTTGGGTGCAGGGGATACAAAGCGCGCGAATGATATTATTTCGCAAATGGGAGAACGGTATTCAAGCGAGAAAGATCCAAAAAAACAAGCAGAAATACTTTCGACCATGGACAGCACTGCTGGAATGTTAAGAGATTCACAGCTTAGTGGATCTGGAACAGCCCTTGCGCACTTAGGAAATACACGGGCTGCCAAAGAGCGTGAAGTTCCTCCTCCACCTGCACGGTTGCGTGAAAAGGAAGATGGAGAAGCATTTGCTGATGGTATGAAGAATGCATCTAAAGAACGAAAAACAAGTACGGTAAGTCAACTGACAAATCAGGAGGTGACGGCAAATCAAGAAATTGAAGCGGCAAAAACAAAACGCACAGAAGTGACAGGAGGAAAAGCAACTCAGATTCAAACAGAACTCGAAGCACTTACTCAAGCACTTTCTCAAGCAAGAACAAAAATCGATAAAGAATTGCAAGACAAGACATCTTCATTGTCTCAGCAATTTGCTACAGCAAATCGTGAGTTAAGCGCAGTATCAAAGAACCCAGCAGCTTTTCAGAGTTGGAAGGATGAAGCCCAGAAAAAAGTCGATGAAGTAAAGACGCAACTTGATAACGCAAAAAAACAATCTTCATTTGGAGAAGATCGCGCAAAGGCTGTTGAAAATGATGAGCGTGTTCAAAAAATTAAGATTGAAATAGAATCAAAATCAAAGCAACTTCCTGAAGATATGAGTGAAGTGAAGGCATTGAATCAACGGATTTCAGATCTTACCGAGCACATTAAACAACTAAGTGTTGCGAGAGCTAAATTGAAGTAATAGATGGTATTCATGCAAGAAGTATCTTCACAACAAGCACGATTAAAAGAACTCCCAGAAGAGGTGAGTCTCTCTTTAATCAGGTCAGATTCATTTGATCTATACACACGTGTTTTAAAAAAGGTTGGTGTGGATGACCCAGATGTTTCTATCATTGCGGTGGAATTAAAGAGGTATTTAAAAGGTAATCAAGATGAGAATCAGCTTCTTCAGCAAATGGTGTCTGAATATGGGATTTCAGAAGATTCAGCGAAAAGCGTATTAATTACTGCTTTTCAAGAGATTATCGTTCCGTTTAAAGATGTTATTTCAGTTGACTTGAATAAAGCCATTCAATTTTTTGGAGGAACGGTTTTTGAAAAAGAAGGGTTCCTCTCACCAAATACTGCGTATGTGCAAAAATATCTCCTCACACTTGAGAGTACTGACGCAAAAATAAATCAGCGTCTTGAGCATATTTTACTGCAGTATCTTGAGAATTTTAACGATCGTGCAAAAACAAAAGAACTCCTAATGCATTCACTTAAATTAGGGGGGTTGGGTTTAAGTGAAGAGACAGCAGAAAAAATCTTAAGAGCGTTTGATCAGGGAGTTGATGAAAATAGGCTTCGTGAAAAAGAAGATGCATTGGTAGACACCACAATACAAGAACTGGAACCAAGTTCTGTCACAGTCAAGAACTCTGTCGAAGAACGACCTGCGCCTTCTGTGAAGTTCGATGCGGATTTTTCTAAAGTGGAAGAGGAAGCACAAAAGATTGCTGAAGGAAAAAAGACTATTTTAGAAACGAAAGGACCACTCGATATTCCACAAATCGTAAAAGAGATTTGCGAGAATCCGACGTTTCAGTTTGAAGACAGTGATCTTCAAACGCGTTGCGAGAAGCTTGTTGAATCTCGTGTGCGTGATGTGCGTGATGCAAGTGGAACACGTGCACAACTTGAGCGTTCTGTTGATAAAGGAGGTTTGGGAGTGAGTGGTCGACGCTTAGCAGACATTTTGCAGTCGCTTGAGGGGTACGTCCAAACATATCAAGATCAACTTGCAAAAGATTCATTGCGTGAGCAGGCGCAAAAGAGAGAACAGGGACTTACAAAGGAGGAGGAGAAAGAAGCATTTGAGAAAAAGGAGGAGCAGATTTTGAGTAAGCGTTACGCTGTCCTCACAGGAAAAATGCCAGGAGAGCGAGTGATGCCTGTTGCGCCATCTTTATCACGCACAAGTGCTGCGTTGTCAGCGCATCATGAACAGCAGGGTCGGGAAGGAAAGATTGATTCCGAAAAAGTCCGTTCAGTTGTTCAAGAAGCCAAAAAAGCGGGGGAAACTCCTCGGTCTTCTGTTTCACAACCGAGCATGCAAGAGGTGGTGTTTACGAAGCGTCTCTCTGGACCACTTGATGAATTACAAATGCTGTCTCTGACAGATTTTCGGCGTCTCTCTCAAGATCCCCAACAGGCTGCGACAAAAATTCGAGATAAAGTCGATCTTATGGAGGAGCAAGGATATGACAAGAAAGTTGAGGCGATTGCGGCGTGGAGAAGCTCTCCAATGAATCAACAGTACGTTGAGTTAGCCAGAGAAGCTGTTATAAGTGGAGCTTCTGTTGCGGAACTGCTCCGAAAAAGGCGGGAAGGGGGCGCAGAGGTTTTAACAGATGAAGAGTTAAAAGCGGTGATGAAATTAAACGCAGATCTCAGATTCTGATAAGATAGATACATGCCAAACCAATTTGTTGTTCCACAATTTATTGATGCAGAAGATAAAATCTTTGGGCCAGTCACCGCAAGGCAGTTTATTATATTGCTTGTGACATTTCTTTTTGTTTTTTTGCTTTTTCGATTGTTGTCCTTCACGTATTTTATGCTGTTGGGCGTTCCAAGCATTATGATAGGAGGGGTTGTTGCGTTTGTGAAGATAAATGGAGCTCCCTTTCATTATTTTATCTTAAATATCATTCAAACGTTGAAAAAACCACGTTTGCGTGTATGGAGTCGAGAGTATTCTGATAGTGAATTAAAAGAACTCTTGAAAACCATTCCCGTTCCTCCATCGACCCATTTTGCGCGCAAGCAATTTACGGGATCTTCGCGACTTCAAGAACTGTCGCTTGTGGTAAACACAGGAGGTGTGTACAAGCCTGAAGAATAATAGACCTGTCATATGAAATCCAAAAAACTGGCGAAATCTAAACCAGGTCCATCTACAGAAAAGTTTCTTGATATTGCAGAGATTCGAGATGACATGGTCTTGCTTAAAGACGGAACTGTGCGGGCTGTGTTGCTTGTTTCGAGTATTAATTTCGCCTTGAAATCAACAGACGAGCAAGAAGCTATTATTCAAGCATACATGATGTTTTTGAATTCGCTTGAGTATCCTATTCAGATCGTGATCCAATCTCGTCGAATGAATATTGATGCGTACATGAACCAATTGCTGGAACAACAACGAACCATGCAAAATGATCTCTTGCGTGAACAAATTGCCGATTATCGAAATTTCGTGATGCAATTAGTGGATTTGGGTCAGATCATGCAAAAAATGTTTTATGTGGTGATTCCGTATGATCCACTCACAAATAAGAAAAAGAATTTTTTTTCAAGATTCTCAGAGGCCATTTCTCCTGCGGCCGCTGCGCATTTGAATAGAAAGCAACTTGAAGATCGAATCGAACAACTTGCGCGCAGAACAGAGATTGCTCAAGGGCAATTGAATAGTATGGGATTGTCTTCCGCAAGACTAGATACACAAGGACTTGTTGAGTTGTATTACAATGTTTATAACCCTGACTTATTCGAAGGGGAAAAATTGAGTGATGTTTCTCAAATCCAGTTTGAAGATTCTTCTCATGTTACCGAAAAATAGATATGGCTATCGAGATTGAAAAAATTAAGGCGGCAATGCCAGCTCCATCACCTCAGAAGCCAGTTAAGGTGAAGGAAGAGGTGGTGAAAGCTCAAATGGATAAAAACGTTCTTGAAGAAGAGCGTATTTATCGTCGAGGAGTTGTCACGGTAAAAGACATCATTGCTCCGGCTTCTTTTGAGGTAAAACCTACGTATCTATTACTGTCTGGAAAATACGTTCGGACCTTGTTTGTCATTACGTATCCAAGACATATTGGATTGGGGTGGGCATCTCCACTCATTAATCTCAACAAGACGTTTGATGTGGGAATGTTTTTCTATCCACTGAAGGCGAACATTATTTTAAAACAGTTACAAAAGAAGGTTGGAATTTTTGAAGCAAAGATTTTGGGAGATGCGGAGAAAGGGGCCCCACGTGATCCAATTGCGGAAACAGCGTTGCAAGACATTGAATCTTTGCGTGACGCGCTGACTCAGGGGATTGAACATTTTTTTCAATTCTCATTTTACATCACTATTTACGCGGACAGCGAGCAAGAGCTTTCTAAATATACAGAAGAAGTGGAGTCTCTTTTTGGAAGTAGACTTATTTACACAAAGACTGGATTTTATCAGGCAGAGCAGGGCTTCAATTCAACTGTTCCGCTTGGAAACGATGAGTTGATGATCAACTACAACTTGAATACCAGTCCGATTGCAGCCTCGTTTCCGTTTATTAGTTCTGATCTGACATCAGACAATGGAATTCTTTATGGAGTGAACCGGCATAATAATTCGCTCATTATTTTTGATCGCTTCAGCCTTCAAAATGCAAACTCAGTTGTGTTCGCCACCTCAGGAGCTGGAAAGTCTTATGCGATTAAACTCGAGATTTTGCGTTCACTCATGATGGGGACAGATGTCATTGTCATCGACCCTGAATATGAGTATAAGGATTTGTCTGATGCGGTAGGTGGAACGTTTGTGAATGTTTCGCTTGCATCTGAGGCGAAGGTGAATCCGTTTGATCTTCCACGTGGAATTGGAGAGGGAACAAAAGTGGACGATATCATTCGCTCTGCGGTGATTACCTTAAAGGGGTTGTTGCGCATCATGATTGGTCAGCCGATTGGTGAGGGAGGAAAACTTGGATTTACTCCAAGTGAAGATTCTTTGCTGGATCGAGCACTCATTGAAACGTATGCAAAGAAAGATATCACTCCTGATCTTCCAAACCTGTTGAACATCGACCCTCCAACACTCACAGATTTTAAAGATGTGCTTGATGGAATGGAAGGGTCAGCGGACCTTGTTGCACGACTGGAAAAGTATACAGATGGAACATTTGCGGGGCTTCTCAATTCTCCGACAAATGTGGAGATGAAAAACCAACTAGTGGTATTTTCAGTGCGAGATCTTGAAGATGAACTGCGACCAACGGCCATCTATACCATCATTAACTACATTTGGAACGTGACGCGCAGTGAGCGAAAGAAGCGTATTTTGGTTGTCGATGAGGCCTGGTGGTTGATGCAAAATGAGGATTCTGCAAAGTTTATTTTTGCCCTTGTGAAGCGTGCACGTAAGTATTTTCTTGGAGTCACAACCATTACACAAGATGTAAATGACTTTTTGCGAAGTCAGTATGGACAAGCGATTGTCACAAACTCAGCGATGCAGCTACTGATGAAGCAGGCCCCGTCTGCCGCTGATGCGATTCAGAAAACGTTTCATTTAACTGATGGAGAGAAGTATTTGTTGCTTGAGTCTGGAGTAGGAGAAGGAATTTTCTTTGCTGGACAAAAGCATGCGGCAATCAAAATTGTGGCGTCCAGCACAGAAGATAAAATCGTCACAACCAACCCTCAACAACTCTTAGATCTTGAGGTCGCAAAGAAGGCGTTTGAAGCTTCACAGCGAGAAGATGAAGAACGAGCGTTAGATGAAGAATTTCCTGTTGAGGAAACACAACCTACGCCTTCTGCAGATCAAGAAAATGCAGAGGAAGTAGTGGATCTAGATGCGGATGCCCGAGAGGTAGAGGCATTGGCAGAACAACAGCAAGCGGCTCAAGATGCTGCAACGGCGCTGCTTGCATCTGAAGGAAATGGAAAAGAAGAAGCTGATAAAATTCGTGATTCACTATCTGTATGATGACTCGTAAAACTCGACTTACAATCCTTGCGTTAATTGTGCTCGTCTTTCTCCTATTGTTGATCTGGCTTCTTCTATTTCTTTTTTCAAAGAAGGCACCTTCTGAGGTGGTGGAAGAACCCCCTCAAGAAGTCGTTGTTGATCCGATTACATCACGTCCAACAATTTCACAAAAAGAGTTTGAAGCGGAAAAAGAGACACGCACCATTTCTGCGGATGTTCTTTCTTTATCAAAATCATTTGTGACGCGTTATGGATCTTATTCAAATGAAGCAGATTTTGGGAATCTTGTAGATGTGCTTCCTCTGATGAGTACGGCGTTCGCGACACAAACAGAAGCATTTATTTCAACCGCCGTGGCTCCGGAAGAGCATTATGGAGTCACAACAAGTATCATTACCGTAAAGGTAAATTCGCAAGATGATGATGCAGGGGAGGCACAAGTGACCATTATGACCCAGCGAGAAGAGGCGATTGGTTCAACGCAGAACGTGACAGTAAAATATCAAGAAATAATCCTAACATTTGTCATGGAGGACGGATCATGGAAAGTCGACTCCGCAACCTGGCAGTAGAAGCGCTGTTTCCTCGGTTTTGCGTTGCGTGCGCGCGCGAAGGATCACTGATGTGCAGAGACTGCTTAGACCAATGGACACCCGTGCCTCCGCGGGTGTCTTGTGCGTATTGCGGAAAAGGAGAATCTCCTCGTACGTGTCACGACTGTCAGGAGGAAATGTATCTGGATGGATTGAGCTATTTTGTTCCGTATGGAAATGCATTATTCCGGGAGCTTCTGACGAGTTGGAAATATCATGGAGATCATTCCGTTGAGCCTATCTTTGAAAAGAGTCTCCGGCGCGCGGGTCTACGGATGGAACCTCCTGTAAAACCTTATTGGGTTACACATATCCCACTCCATCCAACACGAGAGCGTTTTCGCGGGTTTGATCAGGCAAAACATGTGGCAGATTGGGCTGGGGAGATTTTTGGTCTGCCTGTTGAAACCTTTGTCGAGCGACGATACAAAACGGCTCCCCAAGCGCGCACACAGCACACCAGGCGCCGAGTGGGAGAGATGGATGAAGTATTTGGAATTCTCCCAGGTGTGCAGGTTCCAGAACATGTTCTTTTATGCGATGATGTCTTTACAAGCGGAACCACCATGGACGCTGTGGCACGACTATTAAAAGAAAATGGGGCAAAAACGGTGTGGGGATTCACGTTGGCAAAGGGGAGATAAAAAATGATTTTTTATGGAAACACAACAACAGTTGGTGATTGAGAAGACGGCTGCGTTTGTGAAGATGGAATTGCGCACAGCGGAGGCTGGGCATGATTGGTGGCATATTTTTCGTGTGTGGAAGTTAGCTCAGCGCATTGCGGAGGAAGAGAAGGTTGATGTGTTTGTTGTGGAGCTTGGGGCTCTTTTGCATGATATTGCAGATTCAAAATTTCATAGCGGGGACGAAACGGTTGGACCCAAGAAAGCGAGGATATTTCTTGAGTCAATTGATGTGAGTGCTGATGTGATTATTCATGTTACAGCGATCATTGAGCACATTTCGTTTAAAGGGGGACGGGTCGAGCAGAAGTTTCATTCACCTGAACTCGATGTGGTGCAAGATGCGGATCGGTTGGATGCAATCGGGGCAATTGGAATTGCGCGCACATTCAATTACGGAGGATTCAAAAATCGAGAACTGTATAATCCTGAGATTTCTCCAAACTTAGAAATGAGAAAAGAAGAGTATAAAAATAGTACTGCCCCAACAATCAATCATTTTTACGAGAAGTTACTGCTCTTAAAAGATCGAATGAATACTCGGGCGGGGAGAAAGCTGGCAGAGCACAGACATGCATTTATAGAAGTCTATTTAGAGGAATTTTTGGCGGAATGGGATGGGTTGCGGTGATATGAGAAACAACTAAAATCCATCAATTTTTGTATTAAGTTGTAATAGTTGATCTTTTTTGCGGAATCCAGTATTCTAACGCCGTTAGGAACAAACTTCATGGAGAGGTACCCAAGCGGCTGAAGGGGCGGGATTGCTAATCCTGTAGGTCGGCGTTAAACCCGGCGCGGAGGTTCGAATCCTCTCCTCTCCTCCAGAAAAATTTTACCAAGTGAGTGCACAATGTAAAATGTTCAGGATTGCGCCAGATGCGCCGCTCTGGAGGAAGGAAAGCTCGCGAGATGTAGGTCATCCTACATTGAGAGAGTTTCTGACCGAAGAGCAAGCAGGTGGTCAATCCTGGACGTTTTACCTAATGGAGAGATGACCGAGCGGTTGAAGGTAACAGTCTTGAAAACTGTCAGGGTTAATAGCCCTCGAGGGTTCGAATCCCTCTCTCTCCTCCAGAACAAAAAAGACCGACATACTGTCGGTCTTTTTTGTTCTGGAGGGCAAACCAGAGGTTTGCAAGATTCCTGTACATGTGTGAAGGAATCTTAGAGAGAGGGATCTTGTCGAGCGAAGCAAGGTATTCGTAAGTGACCTTGTGAGAGCGAGGCAACATCCCGCAAACCGAATTTCACTGGAACATGATTACCGCAAGTGTGAAAGTCTCCTCTATTTGGTATGATTTATGAACTATGAAACAACAAATTATTTTAGTTCATGGAGGCAATGCGTTTGATACGTATGAAGAATATCTTTTGAATTTGAGAGCAAAAGAATTCTATCCAGAGAGTCTTATGGCTCAAGGGTGGAAGGATACGTTTCAGGAAAAACTTGGATCAGGATTTGAGGTGCTTGCTCCGCAAATGCCCAATAAACAAAATGCAAAATATCTTGAATGGGAAATTTGGTTTGAGAAGCTTTTTCCATTTTTACAAAATGACGTCATTTTGATCGGTCATTCGCTTGGAGGAATCTTCTTGGCGAGATTTCTTTCAGAACAATCATTTCCCGTTCGGATACGAGCAACAGTTTTGATTGGGGCTCCGTGCAATACTCCCTCTGAGCATCCTCTTGCAGATTTTATTCTGCATGAACATTTAGATATTTTTTCTGCGCAGGCGGGAGAAATTGTCCTTTTCCATAGTACAGACGATACAATTGTTCCCTATTCAAACGCGCGAACCTACCGAGCATTAGCTCCTTCTGCACGACTCGAAACGTTTGAAAACAGAGGACACTTTAACGAGGAGCGTTTTCCTGAGCTCGAAGCACTTGTGCGTGATATAAGTTCCAAATCATGATAAAATAGAGTGACTATGGAAACACAAGAGGCTCAGCTGAACATCGGTATTCCACAACTTGATTGGGAAGTTGATGAATTCCCACGTCATGAGCGTGGAAAATTGTGGTATGGACTTTCGATCGGGATTGGATTTTTCTTAATCGTGTATGCGATTGCGACGGCAAATTTTCTATTTGCGATTATCATTTTGATGATTGGAGTCATTACACTTCTTTCAACATTCATGCCTCCTGAACGTGTGCCCGTGATCATTACGAATACAGGAGTAATGGTTTCAGACATGTATTATGATTTTCAATCAATACGGGATTTTTCGATTGTGTACGAACCACCGGATGTGAAAAATCTCTATTTTGAATTTCATTCCGGCTGGCACCCGGTGTTGATGGTGCCACTTGAAGAGATAGACCCAAATCAAGTCCGTGAGCTTCTCCTTCCATTTTGCTTAGAAAATATGGAACGCATAGAAGAATCCTTGACGGATGTCATCCGCAGGGTATATAAACTGTGAGCTTACACATGTTTTACCCGTACTCGTAGCTCAGTTGGATCTGAGACAGATCATGTCGTTTCGTTCGGAAGAGGAAAAGTAACATTTGTTTACGATTCCTGTACCCGTAGCTCAGTTGGATAGAGCATCAGCTTGCGGAGCTGAGGGTCGTAGGTTCAAGTCCTGCCGGGTACACCATAAACAAATGTTACGTTTCCTCTTCTCTCACTCCAGCTCCTGATAGAGCATCAGCTTGCGGAGCTGAGGGTCGCAGGTTCAAGTCCTGCCGAGTACACCACACATAACCTCAGGTTCGTCCTGGGGTTTTGTGTTGCTCAGCCCCGACGACCTTCGGTGTCGGGGCCCCGACCTCCCGTCTTTGTCGGGACGTCGGGGTTGGATAGAGCATCAGCTTGCGGAGCTGAGGGTCGTAGGTTCAAGTCCTGCCGAGTACACCACAATGAACTTCAGGGTTTCCCCTGGGGTTTTTTGTTGGAAAAAGAAAACCCACCGTCGCTTAAGAGCTATGGTGGGCAAGAGTCCGTGGTGGGCTTGTGTCTCAGGAGAGAATAAGATGGTCGTGCTGTTGGACGGCGTCCAAGAGTGGTTGTTGGTTGTATCGAGTCTTTTGAACGACGGTTGTTGCGCCCAGCGCTTTGCCCAGAGGTCGATGTCCTGGGAGACAGTGATGGAGTAGATGATGACCGGTATGGTGTGGTCTTCGTTTCGAATCCCTTGGGCGATCGCGAGACCAGTTCGCGTTCCGTACCCGGCTGTGTTGTCAAAGTCTGCAATGAGTCCTTCCATCACATTGTGGGTCGGAACGTGGTTTTCAAGAATCAGCAGGCTGGGTCGCGGTGCGGATGGATCAAACCACATCCTGATAAGATCCTCTACCTTTGTGAAAACCCGAGTCCTATCGGTCCCGTACTTTTCTTCAAGAGCCTCGAGGTAGGTTGGAAATCGAATTTGTTCTGGTTCAAGGATCCAAATCATCACTTCACCTCGCTTAGAAGTCTCGAAAAGAGTAGAGGTTCTTCTGGGGAAAGTCAAGAATTCAGGGGTATGCTAAGCTTTAAACACTATGGCAATTCATCTAAGTTCACCTATTTCAGACCTACACGGGATCGGTCTAAAAGCCGTTCAAGATCTACGGAATCTGGACATTAAGTGTGTACGAGATCTTTTGTGGTATGTCCCGTTTAGGTATGACGATTATTCTGTGATTCGCGGAGCGGGGGAAGTGAAAGCCGGGGAGATTGTGACGGTGATCGGGAAGGTGAAGTCGATAAAAACCCGTCCGGCTAAGAATCGACATTTGAAAGTGGTCGAGGGGATTATTGAGGATGAAACAGGGGAACTCAAAGTGACGTGGTTCAACCAGTCGTATTTAGAGCAGACCCTTCCATCTGGAACGCAGGTTTCTGTGGCAGGGCATGTCGACGATAAGTACGGCTTGTCGATGACAAATCCGGTGATCGAGAAGCACAGCGGTGGAGTGTTTACGGGGCGCATTGTTCCGGTCTATGGGTTGACTGGTGGGCTCAAGATGAATCGTCTTCGCCTCGCGATGAAAGAGTCACTTCCGGCAGCGGATGAGTTTCCAGATTGGTTACCATCCAACATTGTGGAGCGAGAATCATTTTCAAGTTTAGCCGAATCGCTTAAGGCGGTGCACTTTCCAGACTCAAAAGAAGAGCTGGAGTCATCGGTCAACAGATTGAAGTTTGATGAGTTGTTTTTACATCAGCTCATGTTTGCGCATGTGCGAAAGCAACAAGCGACCAAAGGGGCACATGCGATTGTATTTGATGAAATATTTTTGAAAGCGTTTATCGAATCCCTTCCATTTACTCTCACAGGTGCCCAGAAGAAGGCGATCTGGGAGATGGTTCAAGATATGGAGAAACCTCACCCCATGAACCGTCTGCTTGAAGGGGATGTAGGGAGTGGAAAGACGGTTGTTGCTGCCGCTGGAGCCGCGTGTGCGCTCCATGCAGGGCATCGAGTGGTCTATCTTGCGCCAACCGAGATTCTGGCTTCTCAACAGCATTCCGCGTTTGTTTCGATGTTGGATGAGCCTGTTGCGCTTCTCACACGCTCTCAACATAAGCTCGGAACCGAGGAGATTCCAAAGAAGGAACTGATCGCAAAAATTAATTCAGGAGAGATCAAGTGCGTGATTGGAACGCATGCACTGTTGCAAGACAAGATTCAACTTGGCGATATGGGTCTTATCATTATTGACGAGCAACATCGCTTTGGAGTGGAACAACGTCATGCGCTTTTAGAAACAGGGGACAAGCCCGCACCACATCTTCTCTCCATGACCGCAACACCGATTCCTCGATCTCTCGCACTTACCATTTACGGCGACCTCGAACTTTCAATCCTCGATGAGATGCCAGAGGGACGACTTCCGATTGCGACCGCCGTTGTGCCAACACCTCAACAAAAAGGAATGTGGGGGCATGTACTTACACAGATTAAGGAAGGTAAACAAGTCTTTGTTGTGTGCCCGCTTATTGATCCTTCAGACAAGATGGGTGCCAAGTCTGTGGCGGAAGTTGCAAAGGATTTGAGCAAGGGAGCACTCAAAGACGTAAAGATTGGCATCCTCCACGGACGCTTAAAACCAGACGAAAAAGAAAAGGCGATCACAGACTTCCGGGACGGAAAGATTGAAGTCCTCGTCTCCACGACCGTCGTCGAAGTAGGAGTCGATATCCCGAACGCTTCCGTCATGGTCATCGTCGGCGCAGAACGTTTTGGTCTTGCCCAACTCCACCAGCTACGAGGACGTGTCGGTCGAAGCGATATCCAGTCGTACTGTTATCTGTTGCCAGGAGAGTTGCTCACACAGGTGGGGGAGAGTCGCCTAAAAGTCATGGAAGAAACCAACGACGGCTTCAAACTCGCTCAAAAAGATCTCGAACTCCGAGGAGCCGGAAACGTCTTCGGCAACGCCCAGTCCGGTTTTCCAGATTTTCAGTTAGCAACCCCAGCTGACGTGGATCTTATGAAGAAGGCGAGGGATTATACAGTGGAGTTATTAGAGAAAGACCCGTATCTTGATGACTATCCGTTAGTGGCGGAGAGAATCGAAAGAGAGTTTGAACAGGTTCATTTGGAATAGTTAAGGATAAATAAAAAACCGACTCAGGGAGTCGGGCGTGGGAGCGATCATGCTTCTGGGGTGGTGGTGAAGCTGGTGATGTGGTCTGGAGTCATCAGCATGATCAAGGAAGCGTTGCGTCGCTGGATGGCGTGGGGGAGTTCATTCAGGAAGCAGATTCCTAGCTCGATCGCTAGGGCTTGTGCGGGAAGGATACCGCTATTAAGTCGGTGCGTGATCAGCATGATATGGCTTTCGTCTCCAACTTCACTGCGATCAGCAACAAAGACAAGATGGGTTTCTCCCAGAAGAAACGGAGTGTAACCCTTCTTTGGATGAAATTTTCTACACAGAAATCCGAATCGGTACGGTGTTCCTTCATCTACCATCGGAGGAAGTTCGGGGTGAGTGGTAAGTGCTATTCTTCGGACAAATTCATCTGCGATTGCGCCGATACAACGCAAGATCGCAGAATCAGTTAGCGTGTTTGGCATGTGGACCTTTTTGTGTGAGTGTTTCAAGAATATAAAGGGAGGATGTTATTCTGTCAATCAAAATATTGTACCGGGGAGATTTTTTCTAATCTTGGGAGACTATACCCTCGTAAAATAAAAAACCGACTCGGGGAGTCGGGCGTGGGACGCTCAGGCTTCGGGGGTTGGGGCGAGGGTGGTGATGATCCTTGGAGTCATTATATCGACCCGTCGGTCGTTGCGTCGCTGGATGGCGTG
>JABMNY010000035.1 GCA_013204385.1 Candidatus Uhrbacteria bacterium | reverse complement strand
TCTACCTGAGCATCACGATCAATCATCATCGGTAGCCGTCCACTGACAGCTGCTGTTGTGAGATCCTCACTTACGGCATCAAGCATTGGCGTTGCAATACTTGTCATGGAACGATTCATGGCACCCGTGGGCTTATAAAGTGCTGCTTTTCTAAACTGTATGTAGCGCTCTCTCATCTTTTCATGAATGCGCAACCAGGCAATCATATTGTGAAACGTAGATGCATCCACCTGTTTATCAAGCAAGAGTTCCTGAATGAACAAGTCTCTTTCGTACACAGCCGCAAATACTTCAAGTGAACTCAACTCAGCGCGTTGTGCTTTTACTGCTTGGCGAAATGCTTCAAGTAAAATACGCTCCCCTTCAACAGCTAATACGGGAGGTTTTCCAACTTCTCGCGTTTGAAGTCGCCGTCCTATGGCATCTTGAATATCCGCAAATGAAAGTCCTAATCGCCCAAAGACAACAGACACGTCAGGGGCATCCATAGCACCGACAAACAAATGCAATGGCTCCACCTGTTTATGTCCAAATTTTACCGCGAGCTCAAATGCACGTTCAATGGCTTGACTTGCGTCAGAAGAAAACACATCTGCAAGATTGATTGAATTTCCTTCTGGTTGATAAGAAGTACACTCAGGAACATCCTCCTTCCATACAGGCATCTGGACTGAAAGCGTGCCAATCATGGACTGGTGAAAATATAAAAATGCTCCAACAATAATCATGAGGCTTGCAAGGAGTCCTGCCCAGGAAGCTCCGAACCAAAATGACACATCTAAAACGGACGAAAACCCCTGAAAAAAAAGCGCTACGAATGCCCCCATTCCCAGAGCAATAAACACTCCAAAAATGAGTCCACTTAAGAGCTTTGACGCAGAGAGTTTTGCTGCACGTTCCCGAACATGTCCTTCATCCATAAAGGCGGACCAGGAGTAATGATGCTCGCCAAGTTGTACTTCAAATTCTGGCATAATCTACAAAAGCCCCAAAAGGTGCGTTACAAAACCGATCACTGCCACTGGGAGCGCCAGTACATACAATAGACCCAAGACACATGCTATTGCCATCCAGAGCATCACGCCCAAAGAACGTGCAATGAGCACGAAGAACCGAACAAGAAAACTGATCACTCGTCCTGTAATCGATGTTTCTCCATACATCGGAACAAAGAGATTTTTTGACCAAACATCCACTCCAAAATAACGCACAGATCCTGAAACTGAATGGAGAAGTTTTTTACTTGTTTGGAGAAGTCCTGCAGAATACCACCACAAAGGAAAACGAATCAGTTCACCGAGTCCGTCCAAAGACGCTGTCTTTAAAATAAGAATATTCGAAGGCTTTGACATGACTCTATAATATCATAAAACCGCCTACACGGCGGTTTTTGCTATCCACTCTCGAAGTGACTTCATAAGGGTCAAGTAGAAATGGAGGTTGTGGATCGTGGCGAGACGGTACGCGAGGAGTTCTTGGACGCCGAAGAGGTGGCGTAAGTACGCGCGAGAACTTGTTTTACATGTCTCACAGGTGCAGTGTGGATCGATGGGTGATTGATCAGTTTGATACATCTCGTTTGTCACACGAACACGGTCATAGAAAAGTTCCGTTGGTCTAGGATCTTGATACTTGGACCAATCGATCGTGGCGGGATCTTGATTGAACGCAAAGAGCGTTCCGTGCCTGGCGTTGCGAGTTGGAAGGACGCAATCGAACATATCGACGCCCATCTGGACGTACGCAACGATTTCCTCTGGCATTCCCCCACCCATAAAGTAACGAGGTTTGTCCTCTGGCAAAACCTGACAGATGTGCTTCACGATTCTGTAAGAGTCCTCTCGTTTTTCTCCCACAGACAGTCCTCCAATCGCGTACCCATCAAATCCAATCTCCATAAGTCCTCGAGCTGAATACTCACGAAGATCCTCATGTGTCCCCCCTTGAACGATTCCAAACAACTGTTGTCCTGAGACAAGCGATTCCTTACATCGCCCAGCCCAGCGGAGAGATCGTTCCATTGCCTCCTTATAACGCGCACGTGGCGAGTCTCCTGCGGCAACGTCATCAAACTGCATGACAATATCTGCTCCGATCGCTGTTTGCATCTGCATGGAAAGCTCTGGAGTAAGATGAATGCGTGAGCCATCAATGTGAGATTGGAAGGTCACTCCTTCTTCCGTCGTCTTGTTCATTTTTGAAAGCGAAAAAACCTGGTACCCACCAGAGTCTGTCAAAATAGGACCCTGCCAATTCATGAGGGTATGAAGGCCTCCAAGGGCTTTCATTTGTTCTAGTCCTGGACGTAACAATAGATGATAGGTATTTGAGAGCAAGATCTGTGCCTCAAGCTCCTTCATGTCGTGCGAAGATAAACTCTTCACTGCCCCTTTGGTTGCGATCGGCATGAAAAAGGGAGTTTGTAGAACTCCATGATTGGTCGTGATCGTTCCACGACGTGCAACGTCTTTCTGTTGAATAAGTTTATATGTTGACATATGGAGCTATTTCGAGTACATTGTTTTGTCTTCTTCCAAAGGATGCGACCGTGAAGCTTTTCATGAACCAATCTCTTGAAGGACAACGAGTCAGGTTGAAGGAAGGTGATCAGATCATCATCGAATCACCAACTGACAGACAGTGGCTCGTTATCTTCCTGGGGCTCCGCAGAAAATCACACGGAGATCTCACAACGTTCTTACACGACTCGCCTAGTGGTGATGACAAAATGACTCTTTCCGCACACACCGAAAGAGAAGCGATTTGTGAGATGATTGGATTCCTCAGAGCTCTCGAATTTCGAATCGAGAAAACAGGGGAAGATCGTCGCGGCACTCAGATTTCACTCTTCTTCACACTCACCTCTCTCTGACAGCGCCCACTGCGCTGTTTTTCTATTGTGTAAGATTCAACTCTTCAAGCAGTTTCTTCTGTGCACGAGAGAGTTTTTGCGGAGTCACGACGCGTACCACGACAATTTGATCTCCGCGCCCACGACTTGTTGGCACACCTTTTCCGCGGAGGCGAAACTGTGCACCTGACTGCGTTCCCGCAGGAATCTTTAAGTCCACGGCGCCATCCACCGTTTGCACGTCGATTGTCGCGCCAAGTGCGGCTTGGGTAAATCCAATCTCTGCCTCGCTGATCAACATGTTTCCCTGACGATCAAACTGCTTGTCCTCTGGGACATGAAGACGTACAAACAAATCCCCCGTCTGTCCACCCTTCAACGCTTCACCTTGACCGCGCACACGCAACATCGCTCCGTTCTCGACACCTGCTGGGATCGTAACCGTGAATGTTTGTCGCTTTCGATCAACTCCCAACCCACGACAGGTTGTACAGGGTTTCTTTGGTGTCTCACCTGTTCCCTGACACGTCTGACAAGTTTGTTTTGTTTGAATGTTTCCGAGGATCGTTCGCTGAACACCAATTGTGGCACCCTCTCCATTACAGGTCGAGCACGTATCCATCGCTTCACCAGGCTCCCCTCCTGTTCCGGAACATCTGTCGCATGTATCTGTTTTTGTCAGATCAACTTCCTTCTGAACTCCAAAAATGGATTCCTTAAAGGCAAGTTCCATATCGACTTGAATATCTGATCCTCGACGTTCACGTTGTCTTGAACGTCCACCTCCAAACATATCTCCAAAAATATCTCCGAGATCCTCAAATCCGGCTCCGCCGGAGAATCCAGAAAACCCTCCAAATCCTTGGCCTCCCCCAGAACCATCGAACGCTCCTGATCCATATTGATCGTACTGAGCCCGTTTTTTTTCGTCACCTAAAACTTGGTACGCCTCATTGGCCTCCTTAAATTTCTCCTCATTTCCTCCCTGCTTATCAGGGTGATGTTTATGTGCGAGTTTTCGAAACGCTTTCTTCACCTCATCCTGCGAGGCATTCCGATCAACTTCTAAAATTTGATAATAGTCTTTTGCCATACCTACACGATAATTTCTCTAAGTAAGGGAACAATTTCTTTGCGCATGATGATACCATTTTTGATCGCCTGATCCCCAACCCACTCAACATCGAGTGTCTGTGTGAGAACCATTTTCATCTGGTTGTCGTTGGTGAGAAAAATCGTTCTCCCACGATCAATGTCGACGATGGAGAGAAACCCATGATCCAATGCTTTCTGCGTCTGCAATGTTTGAAGCACAGGGAAAACAAGTGCGGTAAAATCCTCAAGGAATTCTTGCGCGTGCACAATCTCAAGCTGTGCAATCCCTATTTTCTTCTCTCCCATTTGGAACCACGCAGAATCATGTTCAATTTCCTCAAACAGATTCTCATCTGTAAACGTCGATTTGCTTGCAAAGAGTACATCGACAAAATTTTCTGGAAGCTGTTCTTGCCGTTTAAGCCACAAATACGCCGCGCGGTCACGCGGGTGTGTGACCATGTTTTGAAAATTGACCGTGTTTGAGACGATCGCTCCCGCCAACAAGTACGCGGACGTACGGCTCGGAATAAGTCCTGCATTGATAAAATGTTCTGTCACAAGGGTCGCTGCCGAACCCACAAGTTCTATCTGTCTATCTGCATTTGGAAAATCGTCTGGGTTTGAGTCCTTTCTGTGATCGATCACAACCGTCACCTTGTTTGGATCGATGAGTGGTGAAAGGCCATGCGTGTCACTCGTGTCCGTAAGCACAATCTCGTCCACCTGATCAATCACCTCCATGGCATTCATCGGCCAGTCCAACCCGAACGTTTGAATACACGCAATCGCTTCACGATGGAGCGTTCCAAACACCCCAGCCACCGCCTCTTCACCCTGCTCAACCAAAAACTCCGCCTCTGCCACTGAGCAGGCGGTTCCATCGAGATCAGGATCTTGATAGGTTGTGACGAGGATCATATTATTTGATATAGTCTATTGGTATGGATATCCAAGATAAAATTATCGAAGCTCTTGTTGAGATCAAGTCAGACATCAAAGAAATAAAGTCTGATCTTGCTTCAAAACCTTCAAAAGATGAAGTGCTTGGTGGTTTTGATGAGCAACAAGTGGTTCTCCAGCGTCTCGATCAAGAACGAATCTTTACCCTCGAGAGAATCAAACGGATCGAGGCGGATGTCGAGCACATGAAAAAGATCCTCCAGATTGCATAACGGACCCGGGTCCGTTATTTTTTTATCCTTCGCTTGGTTTAGCAATCTCGGCAATGATCGGTTTTTCAATTTCGATGTACGCCTGATACGGCATACTCACAGAGTCTGTCAGGAGCCCCGCATTAAAGTGAATGATTTCATTCTCAGCCAAATGCGGATCCACAAACGTCTTAAGACCGAACAGCGACCCAAATGGTGGAACACTCCCAGGAACACAGTCTGTCACCTCTTCAGGATTTGTCGCAAAGCTTACAGGCTCTCCACAGGCATTCTTCGCCTGCGAGCTCCACAACTTGTAATCCGCAGGCATGATAAACAAATAATTCGCTCCCGTCTTATTTCCCTTCGCCACAATCGCCTTCGCCCCCGCATGCATACTCACCCCCCGCACCCTCGCCGAATCCGCACTCGTAAGAGTTGGTTCATGGTGCTGGGTAGTGTATGCGCATCCGTGAGTGTCGAGTACTTCGATTATTTTTTTGTAAACGGGTGTAGACATAGTCTTTATTTCAGTCCCCCTCCTTTTTAAGGAGGGGTTAGGGGTGGTTATGATCGTTAGGAAGTTGTTGTTTGATGAGCTCGACGACGTCTTTGAGAGCGTCGTGTATATCGGTGTTCGTCACACGAAGAACCTGAATGCCTTTATCTATGAGGAAGGTCGTACGTTTATTATCACGTTGGATATCGACAGGCTCAAAGTGAGTATCCCCGTCAACCTCGACCACAAGTTTCAACTCCGGACAGTAGAAGTCGACAACGTACGGACCAATCCCCTGCTGTCGACGGAACTTGTAACCGAGCTTGGATCCTTTAATCTCTTGCCACAGAAGGAATTCTGGAATTGTCGGTTCATTGCGAAGCTCTCTACGGAACCGCTTCTTCTCTGGTTTATTGAACAAATCGTTGTACATACCTCTAACCACCCCAGACCCCTCTCCTCATTTGAGTAAAAGCCAGGCGGAGCCTGGCCAGGCTCCGCCTGGGAGGGGGTTACTCGTTGATCGCAGACATCTAGATTATTTCTTGTATACGGGGGTCGGTGGGTTTTCCATTTATTCCCCCTCCTTCTCTCCTTCCTTCTTTCCGGCGGAGCCGGATCCTGCTTCGCTGGACTTCTCCTCAAACTCTGCATCAATTGGTTCATCTTCTTTTCCGGCGGAGCCGGACCCGGCTTCGCCGGGCTTTCCGCCTTCCGCAGAGGCTTCAGCCTTAGCCTTGTCTGCGGCTTCGTACATTTTTGCACCTACTTTTTGTGCGGCTTCGGAGAGTTCGTCTGCGGCTTTTTTGATGGCTTCGTGGTCGTCGGTATCTTTTACCGCTTTGAGCGCTTCAACCTTTTCTTCGACAGACTTTCGTTCTTCGTCGGTAATTTTGTCACCGGCGTCTTTTAACATTTTTTCGGAAGTGTAGATCATGGTGTCGGCGAGGTTCTGATGTTCAGCTTTTTCTTTTGCCTTTGCATCTTCTTCTGCATGCTCCTCGGCTTCACGCTTCATGCGATCGACTTCTTCATCAGAAAGTCCGGTAGAACCCTGAATGGTGATGGTCTGAGTCGTTCCGCTTCCCTTGTCGGTTCCGGTTACGTGAAGGATTCCGTTTGCGTCGATATCAAACTTTACCTCCACTTGTGGCACTCCTCTTGGAGCCATTGGGATTCCAGACAAAATGAATCGTCCGAGTGTTTTGTTTCCACCTGCAATCTCACGCTCCCCTTGAAGGACGTGAATCTCAACCGTGTTCTGATTGTCCGCTGCGGTTGAAAAAATTTGTGATTTGCTGGCTGGGATGGTGGTGTTTCGTTCAATGAGTTTGGTCATAACTCCACCAAGCGTCTCAATCCCAACTGAAAGTGGGGTGACGTCCAATAGAAGCACGTCCTTCACTTCTCCCTGCAAAACTCCTGCTTGAACAGCCGCTCCCATAGCGACCACTTCGTCTGGGTTTACAGAAACGTTTGGTTTCTTCCCGAAGAATTCTTCCACGACTTTCTGCACGAGTGGCATGCGGGTCATTCCACCCACCATGACAATCTCTTCGATCTGCCCCTTTTCAAGACCTGCATCTTTAAGTGCAGCTTTCACTGGCTCGAGCGTCTTTTGGACAAGATCATGCACAAGCTCCTCGAGCTTGCTTCGAGTCAATGTCAAAACCAAATGCTTTGGTCCATTTGCGTCGGAGGTAATAAATGGTTGATTGACTTCTGTTTGCTCTGCGGTTGAAAGCTCAATCTTTGCGCGTTCTGCTGCATCCTTTACACGTTGAAGCGCAAGAGAATCATTGCTAAGATCGATTCCTTCCTGCAGTTTAAACTCTTTCAAAATCCAATCGATAATCACGCGATCAAAATCGTCTCCTCCCAAATGGGTATCTCCATTAGTCGACTTCACCTCAACGGTATCCTCACTCACATCAAGCACAGACACATCAAAGGTTCCACCTCCCAAATCGTATACCATGATTTGCTGACCGACCTTCTTATCAAACCCGTAAGCAAGAGCTGCTGCGGTTGGCTCGTTGATAATGCGTCGAACTTTAAATCCTGCGATCTCACCAGCGGTCTTGGTCGCATTTCGCTGAGCATCATCAAAGTAGGCTGGAACAGTAATAATCGCTTCGTCGATTTTCTCACCAAGTTTTTCTTCTGCGTCTGCCTTTAACTTCTGCAAAATCATCGCAGAGATTTCCTCAGGAGTATATTCCTTGTCTCCCATCTTAATTGCGATACCATCGCCCTTTTGAACAATCTCATAAGGCATGACTTCTTGATCACGCTTCACTTCTTTGTCTGCCCAGCGACGTCCGATCAAACGCTTGATTGAGAACAATGTGTTCACAGGGTTTGTGACAGCCTGACGTTTTGCTGGAAGTCCAACAAGTCTCTCTCCTGCCTTGTTCATCGCAACGGTAGACGGTGTGGTGCGTGCGCCTTCCTTATTTTCTAAAACCTTTGGCTGACCCCCCTCAATAATAGACATGCATGAGTTGGTTGTTCCAAGGTCGATTCCGAGAATTTTTGACATAAATAATTGAAATGTTAGTTTTTGTTGTTAATGATGACTTTTGCGGGACGAACAATCTTCTCGCCCATTTTCCACCCGCGCTGAGCGATTTCGAGAATTTCCTGATCGGCTTTATCCGCTTCTGTACGTTCTCCTCCTGCGTCATGCAGATGTGCATCGAACGCATCTCCAATACCTCCATAGGCAACAAGCCCAAGATCTTGCATCACGCTCTCAAGTTGATTGCGCACGTGCATCAGTCCCATGAGCCACGTTTCCGCCTCTTTCGGAAGACCTTCAGGCTGGAACTTTGCAGCCTGATCAAAGTTGTCGAGCACGGCAATAATTTGGTAGCCCACATCTTCTTTTGCACGCTGGCGCAACTCAGAGCGTTCACGGGCAAGATCTTTTTGCAGATTATCGTAATCAGCCAGAGCGCGTTTCCATCCGCCAAGATATTCAGCGCATTTTTCGCACGCATCTGATTGTGTGTCTGTCTGGATCTCGTCTTGGATATCCTCTTGAGACTCTTCTTGTGGTGTTTCTTCTGTTTTCATATTTTTTATAATTGGTGGAAATCACTTCTAAACTTGATGAGATTTCGACGCACGGGGTGTCGATGCCGGAACCCTACTTAAAGGTAGAGTGACAAGTCGACGGGGCCCTGTAAGTTGAAAGCTCGCAAGTTTAGAAGTGATTTATTCGAAGTATTCGTCAATAACTTCTTTCGCTCTCTCTATCAGCGCAAGGTTTTTTGAGTAGTCCATGCGCAGAGGTCCGACGATTCCCAGAAGTCCTTCTGTTTCCTGGTCGATCCTGTACCGCACTAGAATTGTTGCCATCTCTTCTCCAAATGGATTTCCTGATCCAATAAACACTTGTGGACCTTCAGGGAGCGTGCGATAGAGCTTGTGCATCACCTCATCAAACTGATCGACGAGCGCGGAGAGCGTCTGCATCATTTCTGGATCATGAAAGTCTGGTTTGTGAAAAAGGTTTGCAACTCCTGTGTAGTAGCTCCACTTTGGATCAATTGCCACAATGGCCGTCTCTCCAGAAATCTCGACAAGTCTTTTTGCAATGGTCTTGAGTGTGGTTTCTGCATCTCCATTCCCACGTTCTGCACTCTTAATCGGAGATCCTTGCAAGACAAATCGTTTATCTCTGAGGTGTTGCAAGTAGTAGACGTATGCCATTTCAGTTGGGATCCGTCCCGCGGAAGTATGAGGCGCGCGGAGATACCCATCTCGTTCAAGTAACGCAAGTTCGTTTCGAATGGTGGCGTCTGACACACCCAACTGATATTGCTCATTCAAATACTTCGACCCAACCGGAGCGGCTGTTCGAATATAGTCCTCTACAACAAGCTTTAAAACGAGTTCAGTTCGAGTTTCGAGCATAATCATAATTAGCACTCCCTATTATAGAGTGCTAATTATGATTGTCAACTACGATGACTGCTCTTTCATGAGTTCTTCTAATTCTTTTCTCTTTTCTTGAATTTGCTCTGACAACGAAGGTATATTCCTTCCCCCATGAACAACCAGTGCTAACTTTTTTCTTCGTGCTTCCCCATCTCTTCCTATTCCTCCAAACCGTTTCTGTTCTTCCAAAGTCTGATGTTCATGTAACAAGCCTTCCATTTTTACAATTTCAAGTCGTATGTGTTCAACTGAGAGCGTTTTTTCTCGTACCACATTCATGGCATGTTGACGACTCTCAAGCACTGTGATCATTTCACCTTCCTGCGCTAATCGCATTTCCTCCTCTTTTGAATGATTATAACGCTCGTTCGCTTGATCCATCCGCCGTTTTTTAAGTTCCCCTTGATACAAAAATCCAATCAGTTCTTCCTGCGTATCTTCCCCTTCTTTTCGAGCACGTTTCAAAACGCCCTCTCGTTCTTTTACTAGCACAACTGATTGATCAATATCAACGGCAGTTACTCGAAATCCTTGCTCAAGTGCCCCAATCTCATTTCTCACAATCAATTCATCACCAAGGCGAACGAGCGGACCTGGCTGATGCGATTCTAGCTGAAACCGACTGAGCTCCTTCTGAACTCCTCCTGCCCCGCGGACCGTATAGGCTTTTCCAATCGGATCATAGTGCATGACTGTCCACATCTGTCGATCTAAACTTGGAACCGCAAAATCCTCACGCCAAACATGAACTTGTGCACCGACTTCATACCGAGGAGGAATCTGTTGATCAAGGATATCCAGCCGAGACTTTTCTAAATGGTATTCATACAACGCTTCTTCTTTAAGTGCGCGATGAAGCTCTAGCATGGCAGCAATTTTTTCTCGTTTTGGTGTAAGTGCATCCAAACGAAGTGCTTGAACCTTCGCCTCAGTCACTCGAACACGATCCTTCATTGCTGGAAGCACCTCTTGCAATCTCTTTATTTGCGCTTGCAAATCGTGAATTGACAACCGTTTTTGCTCAGCTGGCCTGAGATATTCCCGACTTGGACCACGATCTTTTGCTGTGTAGACGAGAGCGGAAATATCATCTCCTTTTGCGCGTGGACGCGTTCCTTCAAGAGACATCTCAAGGGATAATTCTTGCAGTCTTGCTTCTGCCTCTTCATCACCAGAAGTTGTACTCACCCCAGATTCAATTTGAGATTCGAGCAATTGATCAGAAACCCCATCGCTGACAATGACAATTTTGTCGCCTGGTTTTAGATCGAGAAAGAACACTCCAAGATCCTCTGTGGGATTTCCGAGTCCAACAGATTTTGTAATAATATTTCTTCCTCTAGCAAACTCACGCAAGGAGGGATCAAGTTGTCCTGGACTCTCCGCCTGATCAATACGTTTCGCATCTTCCGCTGAAATGCGTCCTGATTCCACACGCATTTGCAATCGACTGTCGTCGCGTGACAATTGTTCAATCTGCTCTCCTGTTCGCTGAATGTATATCCGACTGTCTCCGATGTTTGTAAAAAACATTCTCTGAAGCGTTTTTCCATTTCCATCTGGAAGATCGATTAGTTTGGTCAACGAAAGCGTTGTTGCGGACCCTTGAAATTCTGGACGAACTCCCATCGCAAGAATTCGTGTATGTGCCTGAGCGACAGCTGAAGTCATCTGTGCGGCAACATATTGCGAAATTCGTTCAATAGGATCTTCTCCATTGCGTAATGCTTCCTGTAAGTTATTTTCGATCTGTGTATCTAAACGTTCTCCAAGTAATTCATACATCACTCGAGCTGTTTCACGTGAGGCAAACCACCCCTCCTGAGATGAGACTCCATCGGCAACAAGAAAAATTCCTTTCTCAGCATTCTTGAGCTTCACGTCCTCACAAATTTTTTTCCTTTCACTCCTTCCTGCATCTTTCAAACCAGTTTCCGGAGCGCTCCCTTCGTGGATCTCTGCCCACTCTTTTTCAAACAATTCTAAATACTGCTCCTTACTTTCCAAAACTTCTTTTGCCTGCTCTTGTTGAACGCCGTTCCTCATAGGTCTCTATTTTAACACAAAAAAATACTCCCTTAGTACAAGGAAGTGGATGCGTGTGGAAGGTGACGCCAGGCGACACCCATCCAGAGATGAACTCCTGCGTCGAGATGAGGTTCATGCGGATCTGAGTTGATGAAGACTTTCCAGTCATTGAGAAACAATCGACAGGCGCCGTCGGCTGTGCGCGCGGTATACACACGTGCGACCACAGACTCGTTCTTTCCAATTCGGACAACATGGAGCTCTAGGTCTAGAAGACCGACTGGAATTCTTCCTATTGTGTACAGATCAAGCGTTTCAAATCCACCTTCTTTCGAGAATGCCAGATAGGCAGTAATTCGATCTAGAATTCCTTTGACGAAGGCAGGGCTCTCTGTGAGCCCAAACACACGAGTCGTGCGAAGCATCGGGTCCATAGGAGCCTCCTTGAGCAACAACCGAGCCTAATCAAAAAACCCCTTGTTGTCAAGGGGTTTTTACAAAAAGATTAAACGTTTTTCATGAGCGCCG
>JABMNY010000034.1 GCA_013204385.1 Candidatus Uhrbacteria bacterium | reverse complement strand
GAGAAAATAGTCAAAGATGTCATGGCTGAACCATTACGGGCAAAAGAACTTCTTGTAAGACAATCAGCGTACTGGATAGAGAATTAGTATCAAAAAACACGACCTTTTCCGGGTCGTGTTTTTTGATCCCTTGAATTATTGCGCATATGTGGTACTATTTCGCCTCGTCAACTTCTCATCGCGCATAGGAGACGCATGTTCAACGAGGGAGCGAGCTTCATTGTTCTTCCAAACAAGACGCGTGTAGAGGCAACCCTTCTACATGATCGCCCAAGGAGTCGGATTTGGGTCCTGCCTGACGGACAGTACGTCAAAACAGTCAAAGATTCACACAAAGTACTTCAAAATCCAGAAGCTGATCCGGACTTGTCTGCATGGCTCCTGCGCAGTCGTCGGAGTTGGTACTACCTCACGCGTCACAAACACCCTGGACTTCTTGTGGTGGGAGATCGAGTCTATGACTCCTATGGTGATGAGGGATACCTCTGCCAAGGACTTCAGGTCTTCGATCTGTTCGACCATGCGCATCCTGCTCGGATGAGCCTGCGTGCATTCCTTCGCTGTGCAATCCAGCTGTCACAGGCGGTGGGAGTCATGCACAGCGCGGGCTTTGTGCATGGAGACATTACTCCTGGAAACGTCTGCTTCTCCCAAGGACTTCCTGTCCTCATCGACTACGAGATGACGGTCAGGATTGGGCAGTTCGTCAGTCTTCAACCGGAAAACAGTCGGTATCGTGCGATCAGTTGCACGCCCGAATGTTGTTCTCCGGAACAAGTCTATCGACAGCGCGTGCAACCGGCGTCTGACGTCTACTGCATTGGGCTCACACTCCTTTCGTGGTTGAGTGAGCGATTCGGAGTTGGGGAATGCTACTGGAATCAAACCCCTGAACAATCCATGGCGCTCTGTGCACGCGCAGAGTACCCGCACTGGAAAATTGTGGAGAGTCGAGTTAGGTTTTCGAACGTGCTCGGAATTCTGTCGAAAGCGACCCAGCTCGTACCGTGCGACCGGTATACAGACGGAACTGCACTCACAGAGGCGTTCGAAGAGCTTATCGAAACACTCAGTGACGATGAGCTCGACCACCCACTCAATCAGAAAATTCAGTTTCCTTCTGGGTCATTCATAGACAACCACACGCTCGTTTTCGAATTTCGATAAGAGCGTACGCAATCGACCAAACGCAATGGTCGATTTTTCTTTTCCTGCAATAAAAAACACGTATCTATACGTGACAGGTAGCGAAAAAGTCACAAGATACGTGTTTATACAATGATATATGGTCTGAAAAAAGCCCTCAGGCATCTATCGTTGCGACAGCATACACTCGTTCTAGAAAAAAAGCGAGGGTATTGGGTGGGTCAGTAAAACGTGATATATGTGGGTAAGTCGTTTTGATTTTGTTCGATTTCCCGTATAATGAGAAAAATTTTAACAATCTCTTGTCTATGTATAAAAAGGTCTTTCTTGGTGTGCTTTGTTCCCTTGTCTTTATGGGGGCAGGTTGCTCAACAGCTTATTTCAATCGTGAAACAACAACCGATGATGAGGAGTATGTAAGCGATTACATCATGCCTGAAGAACTTTCCGCTCGAGTGGATGCGCCGTTACATGCCACCCTTGGAGAGTCATTTGAAGTAATCGCAACGATTGTAAACGGATCTGATGAAGATCAGCTTCTTCACAGTATTGATGTTGATTCTGCCTATCTTGATGGGATCGCGGTGGTGTCTACTTCCCCTTCATTTGCAGATAATTTTCTCCTTGATGACGGAACCATTACCCATTTCTTTACAACGAATGTTCCAGCAGGAGAAACAGTTGCCATTACATTTACATTGGAAGGAGTAACCGTTGGAGATTTTAAGGGAGATTTTGATGTCTGCTTTGATGATGGGTTTACCTGCCAGTTTCTTCAAGTTCGAACCGTTATTGAATAAGACAAAAGGCCACCGGAAAATCGGTGGTTTTTTAATTGAGTAAACGAGGGATCAATCAGAAACTTATGCAAGAATTATTGAAGACACATTTTGGATACGATACATTTCGTCCTCTTCAGAAAGAAATTATCGATACCGTCCTTGCGGGAAAGGATACATTGGTATTGATGCCGACAGGAGGAGGAAAGTCTCTGTGTTTTCAACTTCCCGCGCTTGTGCTTCCGGGAATCACCATTGTTGTATCTCCACTCATCGCTCTCATGAAAGATCAGGTAGATGGTCTGTGTGCCAATGGAATTTCTGCGGCATTTTTGAATAGTTCACTTTCTGTGCGAGAGCAATTGGATGTCATGACGCGCGCAAGATCAGGGGAGATAAAGATTTTGTATTTGGCTCCTGAGCGAATTGGGTCCTACGGATTTTATGATTTTTTAGTAGATCTGAACGTGAGTTTGCTTGCCATTGATGAAGCACATTGTATTTCAGAGTGGGGACATGATTTTCGGCCTGAGTATCGGAATTTAAGTTCCTTGCGAATGAAAATTCCAAAAACGCCGATCATTGCGCTGACCGCTACGGCAACCCCGTATGTTCGCGACGATATTTTAAGTCAGTTGAATATTCGAAAGGAAGGAGTTTTTACATCCGGGTTTAATCGAGAAAATTTGCACTACAGTGTGCGTCCTAAGCTCAATACCTTTTCACGGTTGAAGGAGCTTGTGCAGACCCATTCAGGAGAATCAATTATTATCTATTGTTTTTCTCGAAAAAACACTGAAGATGTTGCTGAAAAACTTACAAAAGCAGGTTTTTCTGCGGCGCCTTACCACGCAGGACTTCCACAAAAGGATCGAGAACGTACACAAGAGCGATTTATTCGTGATGAAGTGCCGATCATTGTGGCGACCATTGCGTTTGGGATGGGGATCGATAAACCGGATGTGCGTCTTGTGGTGCACATGGATCTTCCAAAAACGATCGAAGGATATTATCAGGAAACAGGGCGAGCCGGACGTGACGGACTTCCAAGTGAATGTGTGTTGTATTACTCCTATGCGGATCGTCGCAAGCAAGAGTTTTTTATCAATCGGATAGAGGATGATCATGAACAAAAATTAGCAACACGCAAACTCGATGACATGGTGGAGTATTGTCAGAACAGTGTCTGTCGACGATTTTTCTTGTTGATGTATTTTGGAGAAAAGAATGTATTAACGTTCTGCGATGCGTGTGACAATTGTGTGAAGGCGGATGTAGAAGAGGCGGACGCAACTGAGATCGCACAGAAGATTATGTCTGCGATTCTAAAAACAGGGGAGCGGTTTGGGGCGGCTCATGTCTGCGATGTTTTACGTGGATCAAAGAAGAAACGCATTTTGGAACTTGGACATCAAAACCTCTCTGTTCACGGAATCGCTTCGGACATGCCTATTGGAGCCTTGCGCACCTATGTGCAGTCGTTAAAAACAGTTGGCTTCATCGAACAAAATGACGGAGAGTATCCAACACTCAAAGTGACTCAAAAGGGGCGACTTGCGTTGATGGATAAGTCGAAGATTGCGCTCCCAGTGGTTGATGTCGTAAAGGAAGTGAAGCAGAGTGCGAGTACTTCCAAATCAGATCTTGCGTATGATGAGCGAGTGTTTGAGAAATTGCGGGTGCTTCGGAAGGACATTGCGCATGAGCAGAATGTTCCACCGTTTATCATCTTTGGGGACCGAACATTGCACGAGATGGCGTTTTATCTTCCGTCGAGTTTGGAAAAGCTTTCAACACTTTTTGGAGTGGGGGAGAAAAAGCTTGAAGCGTTCGGAGAACCATTTCTTACGTGCATTGCCCAGTGTGTGACCGAGTTTGCGCTTCAGGAACACGACAAGCCAAGAAGCACAAAAAGCCCACTCACTCCAACATCTGGACACGTGAGTACTACCTTACAAGAGACAAAAGAACTTCTGACACAGATGTTGTCGATTGAAGAGATGGCGGTGCGTCGCGGATTGAGTTCTGGAACGATCATTCAGCACATCGAAAAACTTGTATACACAGAAGAGGGATTAGCTATTGCGCACCTCAAACCAGAAGACTCGATATTCCAAGCGATGAAAGCAGGTTTTGAGAAAAACAACCGTGCCACACTCACGTCTGTCTACAAACAACTCGACGAAAAGTTTACCTATGATGAGTTGCGTTTAGCGAGACTATTTTTGGAGAGGTAGAGCGGTTGTTTGGGGTTAATAAACTGTATTGCAAGAAAAATAGGATTGAGAAATTCTGTGACTCTATCGTGTTCTTGCTATTTTTGTTAACCTATCATTCTAAATTTATAGATGCATAGTATGACCTCTATCAAACTGTATGGTCCAAGCTTTGGAACCGGATTTCGTTGTTACTGGACACTGCACGAACTTGAACTTCCATTCGAGTCTATGCCAATTGATTTTGCTGCAGGTCAATTGCGTTCAGAGGAATTTCTAAAACTCAATCCGATGGGACAGGTCCCCGTTATCGATGTAGACGGATTTGTATTAGCGGAGTCCATTGCGATCAATCACTATCTTGTTGCAAAATTTAAGCCTGAATTTTCTGGAAAGACACTTGAGGAACAAGCGGTGGGGTTAAAATGGTCTATTTGGGCAATGCTGAACATTAACGGATCATTTGGCACATTAGCGTCGCCTTCCTATACCCATAAAGCGCTTGAACCAACAAAAGAACAAGAAGTAAAAGAAAATCTTGCAAAGCGTCTTCCTATTTTTGAGGCTTGTTTGAATGAAAGAGCCTATGTGCTTTCAACTGGTTTTTCTCTTGCTGATGTAAATATCTGTTCCGTATTTGCTTATGCAGATCTCGCACAGTTTGATTTGTCCGCATATCCAAATATAGTTTCTTGGGTGAAGCGTTGTCATGATCGTCCCTCATTTCTAAAAGCAACGACAAAAGCATAGGGGAGACACAACAAAGGGAATCAAAAAGACCTAACATAATGTTAGGTCTTTTTGATGGTTAAACGATTGTCTGGAAATAAAAGTGCGCACACCATTCATTCGCACATCTTAAACTGTTTCGGTTAGGTAAAAAACAAGAAGAGCTAAACCACACCACCAACCAAGGTCAGACAAAATAAAACTGACAGTTATTTTGCGTTGTAAGGAAGAAGGTAATAATGCTCCTTGCTCACCTTCCTGCTCTCGTTTAAGTAAAAACGGACTAACATAAAAAGTTAAAAATAACCCGTTTAAAATTAGACCAACAGCGATTAACGCATGATACAGAGGAATTCCAGAAAATGGTTCGTTTCTATAAAGAATAGTTCCACCGATTATCGTTAAAAAAATACCAATCCAAATGAGCGGTTTAGTCACCTTATGAGTTCTTGTTGTTGCTTCGGTCCAGTAGCTTGATGTTCTGCCTAAAAACCCATGTACATCAATGACAATAACGGCCCCCAATCCAATAATGAATCCCGCAATGAACATAAACACTCCAATGAAGTCTAGACTAAACATATAAGATTACTTTCTAGGTTTGGGAATAAAAACGCTGGTTCGTTTTTTGTATTCGGCAAAATCTGGATGTTCTTCCATTTTCTTTTCAAGCATCGGGATGCCAGACACTTTTACGATTAAAAATGTAATGGTGATCGGCCCTAGTACACCAAGCAAGCCACTTGGAACAGACAATGCAACAATCCAAATACCCCACCACTGTGTCACTTCACCAAAATAATTCGGGTGACGAGTATATGCCCAGAGTCCTTCTTGCATGAGCTTGCCTTTATTCGTTGGGTTCTTTAGAAATCGTCTGAGTTGTGCGTCGCCCACTGCTTCAAAATAAAAACCAAATAACCACACAGCTATCCCTACTGCATCAAGCCAACCGAGTCCTGGGCCTGAACGCATGTTTATCAGAAGAACCGGCAGAATGATTACAAAAAGGAGCACTCCCTGTAAAAGAAAAACTTGAAAGTAGGAGCGCACATAAAACCACTTACCCCATTGTTTACGCCAAGCAAGATACCGATAGTCCTCCTGCTTACCTTTGTTGCGTGCATGAATATGCCACGCCAAACGTAAACCCCAAATACTCACTAATGCTCCTGTGAGCAGACCTCGTAGACTAGAATCATCTGAAAGAATAAAGGACACCCAGGTCATGAGCACGAATCCCAAACCCCAAGCCACGTCAGCTACATCATTCCTCTTTCTAATTAACGAAACGAAGAACCATAAGGTCATGTAGATAAAAAGCACGATTGCGAGCGATAAGAAGTAGTTCATAGACCTATTTTACTCGCAATGAAGTACGTAATGGTGGAGACAGAAGCGGCAAGAAGCGCCCCCCAAATCAAATCAACGATCGTTACAAGCAACGGCCAATCCTTCGCAATGGCTAGGTTGGTTAGGTCATAGGTTGCATAGCAGACTAGGCCAAATAATGCACCGAAAATAAGTGCGTGCATCCAAGAATTTTTTTGAACGGATGGTTCGATGACAAAAACAACGAGACCAACAATAAATAACAAGTAAAAAATAATTGCCGCAACCCAATTCACATCTGACTTCAGAAGTGAGCCAATTTGTTTCGAGTAGAATTCTTTTGCAACCAATCCGAGCCAAAGCATGTCTATGGCAAAGAAGACTGATAAGGCAATTGCGTAGAGTTTTAGAAACATATTATCTATTTAAGTAGGTAATTGATAACTGCACAGATGTCGCAAAGATTCCCCAAAGGAGATATGGGATGTTTAAGTAGACAACCCATCGGAGTTCGGGAGCACCGTGCCAAACTGCGTAAAGAGCCCAGATAAGCGTGCCGACCACGAGTAGAATGTCGACTGATGCGAAGAGATTATTAACCAAACGGAATTGAATGAGTGGGAACGCGAAGTTAAAAACGAGATTGAGTGCAAAAGGCAGTGCTACAGTCCAGGGAATTTCGTTCGTAACTGTTTTGTAAAAAATCGTCCCAAAAGAGACTGCAATAATCGTATACAACACTGTCCAAACTGGACCAAAGATCCAGCCTGGTGGAGCCCAGGATGGTTTTATAAGTTGTGCGTAAAAATCTTGTGTAGACATAATTTGTTTATTTTAAACAGGTAGTTTTACCCAGAGCGGCGTAAAATCCACACCAGGAGAACAACGCTTCAAAAAGTGCAAAACCAGAGAAGAATAAGAGTACAGGGCTCCATGTGGTGAGTATTGCAAAGAACAGTAAACCGATCCATATAGCAAAACGGACAAATCGATCAAATGTTCCAATGTTCTTTTGAGCGCCTCGTACTGAGTTTTTTGCGAACATTCTTAGGAGTGTTCGATACAGGAACCCTACAACAAAAGCTATTGTATATAGAATCAAGATAGAACCCCATCCAAATGGGGACTTAATGAAGCTTATGGGGGACTCGTTAAAGAAATCGCGCTTAAGCTCAGGTATAAGCTTAAGAGCATTCACGGTTTCAATGCTGTCAAAGGCTTCTGTCTCTCCTATTGCGAGAGAATACTTACTGTCGTTATAAGTACTCGAAACAGAAATGGTGTATTCACCAGCATCAACACCCTCTTTATATTCACCACCATCCCAGTAGGAGCTCTGTCCAAAGAATTCAAACATCATTTCCCACTGAGCATCTCCTCCTCCAATACTAGCTAGTAGCTGTCCGTTTCTTTTAATCTCCGCAATAACATCTTTTTCCACCTGCTCATCATAGGGCATTAATATACCCACGTAGAGTTCAAACGGTTCACTGGCGGAGATGGTATAAACGTGTGGTTCCCCTGTGAGTGTTCCGTAATAGGCTTTTGAGATATCTGGGTCAACAACAATAATTTCATTGCTTTCCACAACCCTGGGTTGATGGGCAAGTACAGGCGGTGAGAGAAGAAGAAAACCGAAAGTTAATGCAACAAATAAAAATGATTTCATAAGTAGTCTTAGTTTAGCAGTATCTATAGGAGGCTACAATAAAATACTATAGGTAAAATGTGCTAGAATCTCTGAGCTAATTGATTACTTAAGAAACATGAAAAAGCTCATCGTGTTTTTATTCTTCATCGGAGTGAGTACTTGGTTTGTCTTGTCAGACACACCGTTGTTCACGCAATCAACAAATGCCTCCACGGCTGATTTTGAGGAGGAGGAAGAGACCATCGATGCACCCATACAAACAGTTGAGGCGTATGAGATTGCAGAGGGAGATACCTTTACGTCTGCGATGGAGGTGTTGGGTATTTCATATGCAGATGCTCTCGGCATTGTTGAGTCAGCAATAGAGGTCTTTGATTTCACGAGCATTCGTGTGGGAAAGACGTTTACGCTGGTGCAAGAAAACGATGCGCCTGTCGAGCTTCGATATGAACCAGACATGGAGACTCTCGTGCGTGTCGATCTTCATAATGGGTTTGAAACGACCAGTGAGGAGATTGAGTATGAAGTTGTGTTAGCTCAAGCAGATGTTGTGATCACTGATTCGTTGTTCGCTTCCGGTGTCCGTCAGGGGCTCTCAGAAGTACTTCTTCTTGAGTACGTCGACATCTTTGCCTGGGAGGTGGACTTTGCTACGCAGGTACAAGAAGGAGACTCATACACGGTCTTGTATGAAGAGCTGTATCGCGATGGGGAATATGTTGGAGTAGGAGATGTGTTGTACGGAAGGTTTAAAAATGTTGGAGTCGAGAGTACTGCGTATGCGTTTACAAACGCAGGAGGAGAAGAGGGGTACTTTGACCCCAATGGTGATTCGCTTGTACGACCGTTCCTCAAGGCTCCACTGAGTTACTCGAGAATTACCTCAGGATTCTCGTACGCGCGTTTCCATCCGGTTCTCAATAAAACGACTCCACATCGCGCCATCGATTACGCGGCGCCATTATGGACACCTGTTATGGCAGTGGCAGACGGAACGGTCACCTTTGCAGGCTGGAATGGAGGATACGGAAACTTCATTAAAGTACGTCACAACGGTGTGTATGAAACACATTACGCGCATCTTATCGATTATGAGGTTGGTTCTGGTGATCAAGTAAAGCAAGGAGATGTGATTGGGTACGTTGGTTCAACAGGATTCTCAACCGGACCACACCTACATTACGAAGTAGCTGTAAATGGTGAACTCACCGATCCCCTCAAGGTCGAATTTCCAAAAGGAGATTCAGTCGCAGATGAGTATCGAGATGCGTTTGAAGCAGAAAAGGAGAGACTGGATGCATTGGTGAAATAGAGCATGCAAAAAACCACCAGCGTAAGCTGGTGGTTGTTTGGTGAGCCTAGGGGGAATAGTTGGAACCGATGGGAAGGAGAGTTGAGGGGGTGGGGGAGTTTTGGGATTTGGTTGTAAGTTTTGCTATACTGTCTGAAATGTAATGATAATGAGTGAGCATTATGAGTGAGAATTATCGTCCACGCTCAGAGGAGATTGATAAGAGCGAAAGGAAAGAAGTAAGAGAACGAGTAAAGGGTAGATTTGCCAGTCGTTTGGCACTTCTTACGGTTATTGGTGCTTCCACCGCGCTCTTGCTGGACAGAATGTCTTCAGGTGAGGACGAGCCACGCGCTGAGAATCCAAGTTTTGATTTTGGTGACACGGACCTAGATACAGGCAAACTAAAAAGAGAAATTCGTCTAAGGCGTACAGAACAGGTTTCAGAAGAATCAGAATTTAACAGAGATTATTTTGTTGAGGTCACGAAGTCTCTTGGTGGCGAACTTGATAAATATAAGCAGGTGCTTCTTGAAATTCAGGATTATACTGAGGCAACTGATCAGGAGGCAGGATCAACAAGAGAAGAGGATGCAGCGGCAATTGAACTTTGTGAAGAACTAGTTGCCAACACCCAGTTTGAACTAGAGGACGATATGTTAGTGATAACAACTCGTTCTGAGTGGGATGGAAAGGATGTGTTCTATGACGCCGCTCTTCTCCCATCTTCATTTGAAGAGTATGAGGCGCATGAGATTGAACGGCTTGAGTCAGCAGGGCTAGCGGACGAGTTCGGAACTTTTGATTGGTTTTATGAAAAAAATGACCCTGATGATGCGTTCGTTGCTCTTTTCGATTCAAATGCAAATAATCCAAAATTTTATGGAGCCCAGAGGATCAAGGAATTTTCTGAAACATCCTTCAAAGAGAAGACTAGTTCCGCTGAATATTTAGCTTCTGAAATAGTACTTGAAATGTATGTTGTGTGCTCTAGTACAGTAACAGCAGGTTATAAATAAATGAGATAGATTCGTAAATGCTGATAGGGTCAGGTCGGATTATGTGCTGTTCAAGAAGCAAAAAACAGGAGAAGAAAGGGGTTAGGTCTCCGGTGTCCCGTTTTGATTGAAATGGGGATTAATCCAAACAAAAAAACGCTAGCTTTCGCTGGTGGTTTTTTATGGTGAGTGTAGGAGGGGGGGGCTTGATTGGAATCAATGGATGGGTTTTGGGATTTGGTTGTGGTTGAGGTGCGAGGAATCGGAAAGGTATGTACTCTAGAATGTCTGTTATACTTAAAGTGTATGCGAATTCTACCAGCTCTTATCTTAATCAATTTTGGATTATTTCTACTGATGAGCCCGTCAGTTTTTCGTGCTCTGTTTTTTGTGCTAATGGTTGGATATCTCGTCTATAAGTATCAACGAAGAAAGGGGCAAAAAATCAATGCACGCACGATAGAACGATATGATATACCACTGCTCATCATCGGCCTCATTTCAGGTGTAGTAGCTGGTCTCGCGTCTTTTTTTGCGCCACTTTTTATTGCTCTATGTGTATTACTGCTCATTGTGAATTTTGGTGGAGGCTGGAAAGGTTTGACGATGATAACAAAGGATCATCGTCTAGAGTGTCCATACAAAGGAGCAGGAAAAGGAGAGGATATTTGTTTGAACTTTGAGATTTCTCCACGACATATTCATACTGTCACCAATATGCATACTTGGGGTATATCAGCAGTCATTTCCTATTACTCAATTATTTTTAGCCTTTCGGCATTTATAGGATTCTTTGCTAGCTCTTATCTGTAGAGTTAGATCATTTACCAGTTCTCTCTCACGCATCGAACCCGCGGGGGTACTCATCCATCGTAAGGACCAACAAAAGACACCAGCAAATGCTGGTGTCTTTTGTTGGTGACCCCACGGGGACCTCGTTGGAACCAATGGGTAGGGGAGTTGATGGGGTGGGTGGAGTTTCAGGAGTTGGTTATGGTTGAGGTGTGAGGGATCGGGAAGGGTTGCTTCTCACATATTTGCTTAGTGTCTGATCTTCCAAAGGTACTTAAAGGGCTTTGATATTGACTTTGCAAATATAATTGAAAGGCAAGTTTGAACTTGATCGTTTCTTGATTAGGACAACCGCAGCATAAGTGGTCATTTTGACATCTTGATGAAAAAGAAATAGCGCACCCACGGTTAGCAGAGCCTCACGTGAGTGAGCTATCTCTTGCTAACGCGGATGCGCGAGCTAGTCGTTGCGGAACAGCGAGCTGGGCTGGGTCGTGGCCAGGTCACCGATGGTGAAGTTGCCCTCTCTCCACTTGATGGCGGTGTCGAGCGTGAAGCGGCCACCCTCGGCGTGCATCAGGAACTGCTCCTCGTTGATGCCCTGGGCCGCGAGGATTTCGCCGTAGTTCCCGTCGATCTGAGTGAACTGCTCCATCAGCCCTTCGAGCATGGCGACGAGCTGCTGGAACATGGCCTTCATACCGAGGGGGAATGCCTCCTCAGGGTAGGCAGTCAGGATCTTTTGCATCCACTCGCCCTCGATCATCATCTTGAGGATGGCGAGCTTGGCGGACATGAAGGAGTCGACGGTGATGAGCTGGTCGGCGAAGGGTTCGATCACGGGCGCGGCGGCCTCGCACATCTGCTCCCAGACGGTGTGGGCCGACTCGGGGATATGCTCGAGGAAGCCGGATTCTGCGCGCAGCGCGTTCCAGATGCTCTGACCGGTGATGGGAGTTTCGTTCATGACCAAACCTCTGTTCTTTTGTAGTAATCGACGTTTTACCAGGATAGGATACCCGTCGATGGGTAGTCAGGATGACGAAAAAAGATACCTCAAAATAGTACTTTTGTCAAGGTATTCAAGGCAACGCCGAATTCCAAACGGGCTAGGTTAAAACAAAAAATCTCCATCACAAGGATGAAGATAATTTGGTGACCCCACGGGGAATCGAACCCCGATTTCCAGGATGAGAACCTGATGTCCTAACCGTTAGACGATGAGGCCGTTTTGGTATTTGTGAACGAGCAGAGAATAGCATAATGACCTTGGAGAATCAAGATTTGACAAGGGGGTCAAGAAAAGGCACTTTTAAAAGAGCAATTCTGCTCTGGAGTTCACTATGCACACGCTGCGTCGCTTCGCACACAAGATCCGGACCCTGGTCCAT
>JABMNY010000033.1 GCA_013204385.1 Candidatus Uhrbacteria bacterium | reverse complement strand
GGTAGAACGAAAGGATTTGCGAGACCTGCGTCAGAACACGAGCATTGGGCTGCCCAGAAAGGAACGCGATTTCGTAGGGAGGAGTCCTGTCGTTTGCGAGAAGTCCGACGCGTGACTCCATCATGAACGGAAGAGCGAGGTCAAGCTCGAAGACATCTCCAACAAAGGTGCAGTCCTTCCAATCTTTCCCAGCAAGGAGACGATCGAGAACTGACCCGTAGTTTGGACGATGAAAATGAACGGGCCGATTGAGACCTGGGATCGAAAGCGTTGGGGTGCTGCCAGGCATGAAGCCAGGAACGTATTTTTTCGCACCTCCATAAATGCGTGTCATCCACCAAGCAGTGAACGCACCTCCACATTCATGACCGTAGCGATCGGTAATACTCATCCCGAGCGATTGAATCTTGTTCTGGACAGGTTTCGTCGCAGAGTTTGTGACGATGTAAACATCCTCTTCATGTCGATACAACTCGAGCAGTAGTTCGAGTGTCCCGTCTCGAAAACAGACTCCACTCTTTGGGTAGTTCTCATCGTAGAGCGCCATGACGACCCCTTGAGCCATGTCTGCTCCTGATTCTTCCAAGATCGTCGTCGCGATCGGCTTGATCCGCAGATACGGATCAACGGTTGCCGGAGCAACCGCTACTCCGTCCATCATCCACGCGTGTGAGCCTGGATCGGCAAGGATGACCGTTTCGATTTCTGCCGCGCGAGCCACTACGCGCCCAATCTCCCAACCCGTGAGCCTTGCAAGGGATTCATAGCACCCTTGCGTGAACGTGACACCTTCCTGCTCAGCATCCGTGAGTGTTCCATCAAAGTCGAGAACGAGCACTGTTGCACCCCATGAGATCGTGAGTCCGGAACCAACTTCAGTTCCAGGGAGCAACCATAAAAGAGAGAGTTCTATTTGTCAATCAAAAAACAGCCATCGGCTGTTTTTTGCGTTACGCTTCTTGTAAAGCCGGTTTATGAGCAACAACACCTGCGATCACAATTGCGACGACATTGATCCAGTTCATGTTAATCACCCCCAAATTCACAATACTCGTCCAATCATATCCATAGACAGGTTTCACGAGGAGTCCCGCAAAAAAGAACATCAGGATAACCCATCCAAATCCTGTAACCAATCGCGCAGTCCAGTCATTTCGCGCATGCCGGAAATACAGATACCCAATCAATAAGCTCAAAAGCGGAGTGAGCATATTGAGAGCAATCGATAGAATTGGGATGAGGGTAATTTGATAGATTGTGAGAAGCAACAATGAAGACGGATACCAAATAATAAAGAAGAGGAGAAAAAAACCAATCCATCTTTTTGTTACAATCGTTCTGAGTTCCATAGGATTTTATTATATCAAGGTCGTCACGATCTCCCAAATAATTCCTGTACTAAAAACCAGAATGAGAAGCCAAGTGAGTGGTGCAGGGAAATTGATGCAATGATGCTCTCGACAGATTCCACGACGTCGCATAGACCAATACGTAAGTGCCACAAGGATTCCTAAAAATCCCCCAAACACTCCACCGACAAACCCAATGATATGAATGAACTCTCTTAATCCAAGTGCGTACAAAGCAATCGGGACGATACTTACAAGTACCCAAGCTGGTTTATGTCTCATCTGAAAATCAAATTTGAATATATTGAGAAGTTGAATTCCAAGAACCATGTAGATTGATAAAATCGTCAATGACCCAAGAAGCATCGAAACGATTCGAAATGTTTCTCCAAGATGAACAACTAACCCATCGAATGCTACCGATGATGTTTCTGCCCCTGTAACACCAACAACCGCAAACGCAAATAAGGCATAGAGAGAAAGAATGATACCCATTGAAACAACAATTACTGTACCTAATTGTTGTTTGTGATTCTTTCCAAGAACATCCTTTAATTCCGGGACAATCCCCATCCCCGCTAGTGAAAAAAGAATGACTCCGTAAGGAACGAACGCTTGGTTGATATCAAGCGTCATGAAGTTTGATACGTCTATTTCAGGAAGACTTATAAGAATAATGAAGGTAAAGAGAAACAAAAGAGCGATCACAACAAGATACTCAATTGCTGAAGCAAACTTTAACCCTCCAAAAATCAACATCGATGAGATGCCTGCCACAGCATATGCATACACAACGGTCTGACCACCAAGAATCGGTGACAGTAAAAGATGTAAAAATGTGCCTCCGACAACCATGTATGCAAGCATCGCTCCCCAAACTCCAAGTCCAACCGCGAGAAGAGCAATCCATTTCCAAAATGGTCCAATGTACATTTCGACATAGCCAACAAGTCGATGATGACCAGAAGTCTGCACAACCACCTCACCCAACATTAATTGCAGAATAACTAAAAGCGACCCAATACAAAAAAGTTCTAGGAGTCCGAGACCGAATCCACTTTGAGCAAATGCATACGGTAAACCAAAAACACCGACACCAATAATGGCACCAATCATCATTCCGACAGAACGTAAAAATGGACGATTTGAGTGAAACATGAGGAGTCCACAGGTTATAGGCAAATTATAGCATAGATGAGCTTGCACTGACCTCTTCTCGTGCTACTATGCCTTCACTTATGGCTACGCAAGAACGTATTCCTCCACAGAACCTTGAAGCAGAGCAGTCGCTCCTAGGTTCTCTTTTGATTGATAAGGATGCCATGATTAAGATTGGGGACCGCACAACGCCTGACGACTTTTATCGAGATTCACATCGTCATATTTTTGAGGCCATGATGCAACTTTACGAGCGTCATGATCCAATCGACATTCTTTCTCTGGGAAACCGACTTGAAGAGCAGAACCTTCTTCAACGTGTTGGCGGACGGGCTTATCTCGTCGAACTCTCAAATACGGTTCCAACATCCGCGAACGTTGCACACTACGCGGACATCATTCAAAAGAAGGCAACACTCCGACGCATCTTGACCGCTGCCACTGAGATCACACGCATTGGGTACGCAGAGGAAGAAGATGTCGAGGCGAGTTTAGACCAAGCGGAACGTGCCCTCTTTGGTGTTTCAGAAAAATACAATAAAAATACCTTTGTTCACATTCGATCAGTGTTACACGATGCGTTTGAACGCATTGATGAACTGCATCGTGATCGAGGCAAACTTCGTGGTGTCGCAACAGGCTATCGTGAACTTGATGGTCTCTTAGCCGGATTTCAAAAATCAGATCTTATCATTTTGGCAGCGCGTCCATCTGTCGGAAAAACATCATTCGCACTAGACATCGCTCGACAAATTGGCGTGGCATCCAAAGTCCCCGTCGGATTCTTCTCGCTGGAAATGAGTAAAGAGCAACTTGTTGACCGCATGATTTGTGCGCAGGCAAACGTTGATCTTTGGAAACTTCGCACAGGTCGACTTTCTGATCGAGATGACGACTTCCCACGCATCGGAAAAGCGCTTGGAGAACTCTCAGAGGCTCCGATCTTTATTGATGACGCTGCAGGACTCAACATCATGCAATTGCGCACAAAAGCACGTCGTCTCAAGAACGAACATGGACTTGGAGTCCTGATGGTCGACTACCTCCAGCTCATGGAGGGACGATCAAATAAAGGTTCAGACAACCGTGTGCAGGAAGTTTCGGAGATTTCACGTGGACTCAAAATGATCGCCAAGGAACTCAATATTCCTGTGCTTGCGCTTGCACAGCTCTCTCGTGCAGTTGAGCAAACAAAGCCAGCCATCCCTCGCCTCTCCCATTTGAGAGACTCAGGGTCTATTGAGCAGGACGCCGACGTTGTGATGTTCATCTATCGAAAAGCGGCTGACCGCGGATATCGACCAGAAGATGTTCCTCCAGAGGAAGCCAACATTGCTGAAATCCATATCGCCAAACATCGAAATGGTCCGACAGGAATGGTACGCCTCTTTTTCGATAAAACACGTGCTTCTTTTCAGAACCTTGAACTTCGCCCTGGTTCCGCTCCCCCTCCACCAGCGGACGACAATTCAAGTGGGTTTGCTCCTCT
>JABMNY010000032.1 GCA_013204385.1 Candidatus Uhrbacteria bacterium | reverse complement strand
TCGCTCCTACGGTGAGCGACGTCTCTCCCGCGCTTCGCTCAGCAACCCACTCGGGTAGCTGATGCGAGCGCGGGTTTTTTTATTGATGGATTGACAAAACACAAACTATTGTGTAATTTCCCTTCGTTCTGGGTTTTGTGGCACCCGGTTCGCTCTTCTTCTTTCTGCTACACATTCGGAGTCCAGATGAAAACCGCCTCCAGTGCTTCTCGCACCGATGCCGACCAGGTCGGCAGATACGTGCTCCCCAGCTCCATCATGGATGCTGTCATGGAGTTCACTATCCTGGTCGAGGTAGACCGCGACAACCACGACACCTTCGAGTTCACTTGTGCGGCAAGTGTAGGGGACATTCCCTTGCTCATCACCACCGAGGACTTCTTCCGCCAGGCTGGCTTCACGCCCCGCCTGGGTGAGTACGCCTTCCAGTTGGACTACAGCGACAACCTGTATCTGACCAATGTTCCTGATGGGACCACCGACGATCAGCGACTCGCCCTCATTGGGAACCTGCCGGAACTCATCAAGTTCCGTGACTACTTCGACAGCTGGATCCGCGCCCTGTTGGAATTCCCGCGCCCATCCACCATCCTCAATGTTGCATATACGATCGCATGCGTGACCCTCGAGGCTTCTTGCCGGAACCTCATCGTCCCAGGAGCAGTACTTGTGGACCCCCGGACCATCCGTGCGGAGGGAGTCTCCTGCATCAAGTGCGACTTTCCCAACACCATGATGATCGAAGGGGTGCACTACGCCATCAATGATGATGACGATGGTTGTCCGCTCGTTCTCATCGGCTACCTGACCCACAACTCACCCTTCGCTGTTCTCCTCAACGGCGAGCTTGCCGAGCGAATGCACGACGCTTTCGTCTTTGTCGCCGACCGGGTGGCCCTCAACCAGATGGTCGCGATCAAGCTTGCTCTGCAATCGGCTGAGCGTGCCATTGAACAGATGGAAGGATCCTTCGTCATCGACATGGACGCCGTCGATGTCACAGTTCATCAGGTTGAACAGGGCGTCATGATCGAGATCGCTGCCGCCTACCCCAACCGCTTCACCTTCGAGGAAGGGGTCGACGTCATGGATACCACGGACGACCCCATCCACAACCCGCCGTCCACCTCGGACGGTGCCGACAACTCCGCGACCAGCCCCGCCGGCTGATCGCACGAAGCTTCGCTCCTACGGTGAGCGACGTCTCTCCCGCGCTTCGCTCAGCAACCCACTCGGGTAGCTGATGCGAGCGCGGGTTTTTTTATTCCTCGACACAGAGCCCTATTCTCGATATACTCGCCCGCATATGTTACAAGTTGGAATCGTTGGGCTCCCGAACGTGGGAAAGTCCACCTTATTTAAAACGCTGACCAAAAAACAGGTGGATTGTGAGAACTTTCCGTTTTGCACGATCGAACCCAACGTTGGGGTTGTTGAGGTTCCTGATACACGCCTCGCAAAACTGTCTGAAATGTCTGGTTCACAAAAACTGATCCCAACAGCAGTTGAATTTGTGGACATTGCAGGTCTTGTAAAAGGCGCTCATAAAGGGGAGGGGCTCGGAAATAAATTTTTAGCAAATATCCGAGAGGTCGACATGATTGTTCATGTGGTACGGGATTTTGAAGATTCAAATGTTCATCATGTAGAAGGCGATATCGATCCAGCACGTGACGTAGAAACAATCGAAATTGAACTTGCGATGGCAGACATCAGTACGGTTGAAAAGCGCCTCGCGACTGTGCAAGGAAAAATGCGCGCAGGGAAAACGAAGGAACTCGAGATGGAAGAGTCTGTCCTACAAAGATGGTTTGCGGTTTTGGAACAAGGAAAGATGGTGAATACGGTTGAGCTCACAGAAGATGAAAAGAACGTAGTAACCGAAGTCACGCTTCTGACAAACAAACCAATTTTGTACGTGGTCAATGTAGATGAGGTAACCGCAGCAAAACAGGATTGGATCAGTCCGCTTGGACCTGATCGCCTTGCCCTTCCACTCAGTATCAAAGTCGAAAGTGAGATTATGGAGATGTCGCCAGAGGATCAAGAGCTGTTCCTTACAGAACTTGGACTTCAACTGTCGGGTCTGGATCGGTTGATTGCAAAGTGTTATGAGCTCCTAAACTTGATTACGTATTTCACAAGTGGAGAAAAAGAAACCCGCGCATGGACCATTGAGCGCGGGACAAAGGCTCCGCAAGCTGCCGGAGTCATTCATACAGATTTTGAAAAGGGATTCATCCGCGCGGAAGTCATTGCCTACAATGACTTTGTCGAGCACGGAGGGGAATCAGGTGCTCGCGACAATGGAAAACTTCGTGTGGAGGGAAAAGAGTACATGATGCAAGACGGAGACGTATGTCACTTTAGAGTGAGTACGTAGATGTCTCGTGCAACAAATTGATTGTCTCGGAAATAGAGAAAATTTTGTTCTGGAATATAGCCAAGATTAGTTAAAAGAGATTTCATTGGAAGACGGTACCAAGTACCGTCTTTGTGTTTAAACGCAGGGAATGCCACGACAACTCGTGCTGATGGCTTTAAGAGTGTTTTGAGTGCATTAAACGAATCTTCAAAGATCGGAAGAAGTTCATGCTCGAGACGTTGTCCTTCTTGCGTGTCGATTGTTCTGGTTCTTGGGTCTCCAAGAAATACTTCTGTGACAAGAAGATCGGCGGGAGGAGGGGAAAGAGATGGGAGTTCCTCAGCTGGGATGGTGTAGAGAGATTGTTGTGGAGGAGCATAGCTAAAATGATCAGCAAGCCAATGCATGTTTGTTGCTGTGTCCGCAGTTGCTTTTCCAGAGATATCACTTCCAATGAGTTCGGTTGCCCCCATCAACGCAGCTTCCATGAGAACGGTCCCAGATCCACAAAATGGATCAAGGATGGTTTTGCCTTGTGGATCAATCCCTCCCAAGTTAATCATCATGCGTGCAAGTTTTGGAGGAAGCATTCCTGCTTTTGCGTCCCGTCTTGGTCGACCATAATCTCGATCGGACCAAGCCTTAAAGTTTTGAATGGACTGAGTTTGTCCGATGTATGTTCCACGTGTAGAAACAAAGAACACGAACTCTCCTCCTGAAGTGAGGAGTCCATTTGTTTCAACGATAGCCGACGAGAGTCTAGGTTCCTTACCTTTGACATAACGAACAGGGCGTTCCAGAGCTTTGAGAATCTTCTTGATTCCAAGTCCAACTGCATCGAGTGTTTGTTCAAGCGCTTTTGTTCCCTTTGAGTCATCAAGATTGTATACGCTTAGGCCATACGAGATCTTATTTTTCCCGGTTGCTTCAGAAGCTCGAGTCGCAATTGATTGAACAGCGTTCTCCTTGTTCCATTCCTTCAATTCTTCGATAATGCGACCAATTTTGATCGTACCAGCAAGACGTTCTTGAAGATCAGAAATGTCCATGGAGACATCAGAATTCAACAAAACCGTTTCAGAACGGAATACTGGTTTGAATTCGGAACCTAAAACAGCCTTTATTTCAGCTAATGAGAGATCTGGGTGGCTTCCGAGGATAAAATAGATCATAGTTCCTCCATCCTCCCAAATATTGACCTTTTTGGCAAAGAACGTTAGGATGCGATCGCTAAATATTAACTGTCCAAGACCCTTAAAAATGGGTCGCCCCACTTACTTGGGGCCAGTAACTTTATGAAGGAATACGAACTCCTCTATATTGTAGGATCGCAATTCACCGAGGAAGAAATCGGTGGAATCCAAGGCGTCGTTGCGAAGCTTTTGGAAAAGGCGGATGCGAAGATTCTCAGAAATGAGAGCTTGGGAAAAATCCGACTTGCGTACTCTATTAAGAAAATCCAACATGGAACTTATATTCTTGTGCATTTTGATGCAGAAGGATCTGCCCTTTTGGATGTAAATCGCCGATTAGGTCTTACAGATGAAGTGCTTCGACACACCATTTTGGAACGTCCTCAAGGTGCCGTTGAACGTGTGTATGAACTTGTTTCGTACGTCGCTCCACTTTCAGAAGAAGCAAAAGTAGAGAAGGAAACAAAACGACCAAGTAGTACTACAAAAAGCCCAACAAAAAAGGCTCCTGAGATTGAGCTTGCTCCTCCAGCTCCTGCGGTAGCAGAAGATCCCTCACTTACAATGGAGGAACTCGATCAGAAGCTTGATAAGATTCTTGAAGGTGATATTGCTCAGAACATTTAACTTTATACGTGTATGTATTCGCTTAACCGTGCCACGATCATTGGAAACTTGACTCGCGAACCCGAAACTCGACAAACACCCTCAGGTCAAAACGTCTGTACCTTCTCTGTTGCAACAAATCGCGCATGGCAAGGAACAGATGGAAAAAAGCAGGAGGCAAGTGAGTTTCATAACGTTGTTGCTTGGGGAAAGCTCGCAGATATTTGTGGGCAGTATCTAAACAAAGGACGAAAGGTGTATATCGAAGGTCGATTACAGACCCGAGATTGGGAGGGTCAAGATGGAGTGCGCCGTTATCGGACAGAGATTGTGACAGAGAATATGATTATTCTTGATCGAGCTGGAGCTCCTGATGTGACTGCTTCAAGTTCCTCAAGCTCAAGCGACTTTGGGGGAAATGCATTTACTCCACCATCTCCTCCAATGCAAGATGATCCAGCTCCTAATCCTGATGACGAAATTAAGATCGAAGACATTCCATTTTAAACATCTATGCCAAAACCAAATCCTGTTGCAAGCCGAGAGCGCCAGTGCTATTTCTGCTTTAACAACATTCATCAAGTCGACTATAAGGACGTAACAATTCTGCGTCGATTCATCTCATCGTTTGCAAAGATTGTTGCGCGCAAACGTTCAAAGGTATGTATGATGCATCAGCGTCAGCTTACGAGTGCGATTAAACGTGCTCGAATCATGGCATTATTGCCGTTTGTTCAGAGATAACAACTGTTGGGCGGGAGCGAATGCTCTCGTCTTTGGTTTATGCGAGATATTGGGAAAATCATTCGAGAACGGCAAGAAATCAATGATGGAATTCGAGCCTTCTTTCGTTCTCGAGCATACCTTGAGGTTGAAACTCCTATTCTGGTGGAGAGTCCTGGTATGGAATCAAATCTCGATCCATTTGAAACGGTTGTAGAAGTTCCTGGAGGCGGAACATTTGGGGGGAGACTGATTACCAGTCCTGAGTACTCCATGAAAAAAATTCTAGGAGAGGGGATTGAACGAATCTTCACGCTCACAAAAGTATTTCGAAATCAGGAAACGTTTGGGGGGATGCATAATCCAGAATTCACAATGCTGGAATGGTATCAGGCAGGTGCCGAATATCAGGCATGTATGAATGAAACACAGGCCCTCCTTTTTCACTTAGGATTCAAGGGGGAGATCGAGAGATGTCGCGTGCGGGATGTGTTTTTAAAAGAAGCAGAAGTGGATCTGGATTTTGCCGATCACGCGATGCTCAAAACTGCCTGTAAACGATTCGATATTCATACAGATGCATCTGATACGGTGTCAGATTTATTCTTTCGACTGTTTCTCGACAAAGTGGAACCAACATTTCAGGGAAGGAACCTTTTCCTCTATGATTACCCAGTCTATCAAGCTTCTCTTTCACAGCTGACGCATGATGGGCTCTATGGACAAAGATTTGAATTATATCTGAACGGTATGGAGCTCTGTAATGGATTTACAGAACTGACCAATGCCCTTGAACAACGGGAGAGGTTTCAAGAGGAAGCGAGGGAAAGAAAACTTTTTGGAAAACCTGTCTACCCGATTGACGAAGAGCTTTTACGACTGCTACCATCCTTGCGCAATCCAACATTCGGAAATGCACTTGGAGTCGATCGACTCCACATGGCGCTGAAAGGATATAAGCAAATTCAAGATGTTCTCTTATTTCCTGCAAAAAATCTGTTTACTCATTGATATACTTGTATGGCATCACCAAACGACATAAAGAAGGGGACGGTTATTAATCGCAATGGTGAATTGTGGATGGTAATCGATTTTCAACGCGTCAGTCCAGGAAAGGGAGGTTCATTTGTGCGTACACGTACAAAGCATCTTCAATCAGGAAAAGTAAAAGAAGAAAATTTCAAAGCTGCAGAAAATCTTACGTTTGAAGACGTGCAGTATAAGAAAATGCAATATCTTTTTCGAGATGGAAATTTGTATACGTTTATGGATACACAAACGTATGAGCAGTCATCTATTTCAGAATCAGAGATTGAGGACACGATTCCTTACTTGAAAGAGGGGTTGGAAGTGAAGGTGGTGATGCATGATGGAAATGCACTTACAATTGAACCTCCACAAAAAGTTCAATATGCGGTCGCCTACACAGAGCCTGCTGTAAAAGGGGACACGGCTTCAGGAAATGTGCTTAAGGAAGCAGAGCTTGATAATGGATTGAAAGTAAAAGTCCCAGCGTTCATTAACCAAGGGGATGAAATCCTTGTGAACACAGAAACAGGTGCGTACTCGGAACGCGTAAGCAAGTAACTGTCCATCAATTTTATAGTGAAAACCAGTCAATTGTTGGCTGGTTTTGTATTTGGAGCAAATGAAAAACCCCACATGCGTGTGTGGGGTTGTGTATCAGTGTGAGACAGGAAAATGTGCGCGTCGCATCAGATCGATTGAATCGACAACATGGTGCCGTTGATTCGCATAGACTCGCACACCGATGAGCCTGTGAGGACCGAAGTCCTGGTAACGGTGAGCGATGTCTCGGATGGTGAGAGCTACTCGTTCTGCAAACAGCCAGATCTTGTGGTGAGTTGTTGCGCAGATCTCGAGATAGACGCGGACACATTGGCGCGTACCTCGATCGAATGTGTGTAGTGAATCCATCACAAACGCCTTCAGTCTGCGAGGCTCCTTTGTGCCAAGCGTGATGCGAAACTCGAAGTCTCGCGCGGGGTTGCCCGACGGGTGATGTACGCGCAAGTCTGCAAAGGAATCCCGTTCATCATCCCAGGTGAACTCATGTTCCATCCCAAGAGCTCTGAGCTGATTGATGATCATGTGTTCCAGGTCAGCGATGCGTTCCGTGAACAGAATTTTTCGGTAGAGACGCTGTATTTTCCCATTCATCCCTGTTGTGGGTACGATTGAACGCAGTGTCGTCTCGATATCTGATTCGCTGAGGGGTTCGAGATCCTCCTGGTACGAATCATCAAACCAGAGCTCCGCGTCATCATCGGCAGAATTTCGAGTCATGAGTTCAATGCGCGTGGGAGCTGATGCGTGCTCCTTCCGTGGACCGTACGTCGCATCGAGTTCCTCACGAGACCATTCTTCTGTAGGCATGAGAGTCTCCTCTCAATAGTCGGTGACTATTTTGAGGTTGAAGGGGAAGTCTAAGGGGTTCTGCGTTTAAAGAACATCCGTATTGTTTGTTCGTGGTTACGTTGGGGTGGTGGATTCATGCAGAAGTCGAACGATCGACGATCCAAAATCGTAGGAATATTCTTCATTCGAGCCTCGATGATCCGTTCGCGAAAAGACTTGAGTTGCTCTTTTCGTTTCCTACGATTCTCACGCCGTTCCTCTACTTCTTTCTGAAGGATCTCCTTGATGGCATCTCCTACAATGTTTAGAAGATCGAATATCTCCAATTGAGGACTGCGCTTTCGACGTCCGATGCGGACGCGAATTCCTAGCGCTGTTTTGTGCTGACTATATTGAGGATCACGCATGATGGCTTTGATCGCATATGCGACACGGTCTGCCATATACTTGATTGAATTGTGTCGATTTCCAAGAATCTCGAGGTAAATCCGGATGCTCTGTCTTGAACTTCTGAGTGAAGCTATGACAAATTCCACCATCTTCTGTTTCAATCCATTACGAAGCGTCAGTTGAAATTCAAACGGAAACCCAGATGTGAAAGGAGAAGGAAAGACAATGAGATCAATTTTATCAACTATATCGACACGTGCATTCGTCAGGGTATGAGGAACTCCTAATTTCTGAAGAGCATTACTCACCGCCTGTTCAAGCTCAATTCCTGCTTTGAAGGCAGACTGACTTTGTTCTGTGCTCACAATACTCCTTGGTACCAAAATTGGTTCCTCATGAAGCTTAACGACCTAGGTAGGTTTGTGCAAGGTCTATTAAAAAATGAGGCATTTAGCCTCATTTTTTTATTCTCTCTCTTGCGAAGAACCCTCATTTTTTGAGCCCTCTTCTCCTGGATCTATTTCTTCCTCTTCTGCCTCAACCTCCTGTGGAGCAAGAATGGTCTGTTCAATCTGTTTACGAATCGTCATCATGAGTTCTGGATTGGCTTTTAGTGTTGCCTTGGCATTTTCACGCCCAAGCCCCAACTTTTCCTCATTGAAGTAGTAGTTGTTTCCACTCTTCTTAATAACATCGTAAGGGACTCCGATATCGAGAATATCTCCTGCGATTGAAATACCCTCATTGTACATAATATCGAATTCGCAGGTTCTAAATGGGGGAGCTACTTTGTTTTTTACAATCTTCGCTTTTGTGCGGTTTCCAATAATTTGTTCTGCTTGTTTGATTTGTGCGGCACGTCTAACTTCGATACGAACAGAGGCATAAAATTTTAAAGCATTTCCTCCTGTGGTGGTTTCTGGGTTTCCAAACATCACTCCGATCTTCATACGAATTTGGTTGATGAAGATAACTGTGGTGTTGGATTTACTAATAATACCTGCTAGCTTGCGAAGAGCCTGGCTCATAAGTCGTGCTTGGAGACCCATATGGCTATCTCCCATGTCTCCTTCAATTTCTGCCTTTGGTGTGAGAGCTGCAACGGAATCGATCACAACAACGTCGACGGCGCTTGAACGAACAAGCGTTTCTACAATCTCGAGAGCTTGCTCACCATTATCTGGTTGAGAGATGAAGAGTTCATCAATATTCACACCGATCTTTTGAGCATACTCTGGGTCGAGAGCATGTTCTGCATCTACGTAAGCTGCAAGCCCTCCATTTTTTTGGACTTCCGCAACAATGTGTTGAGCAAGAGTAGATTTACCAGAGGATTCAGGTCCGTAGATTTCAATAATGCGTCCTTTTGGAACTCCCATCACACCTAATGCGAGGTCGAGGGAAAGACAACCTGTGGAGATAGCCTCTATCTTCATTGTTCTTGCTTCCCCAAGACGCATAATGGCACCCTCACCAAAACGTTGTTTAATTTGAGAAATTGCGTCTAAAGCTGCTTTTGAACGTGCGTCTGTTTCGACATCTTTTTTTACTTGTTTGGCCATATAGAAGGAAAAGTTATCAGATTCCCCAGTAGCTTAGCAGAGCCCTGTGAAGATTCAAGTTATAAGACTTCTTAGAATTTTTCGAGCATGGACCAGGAAGCTTCGTCTTCTGGAAGTGTTTCCTTTTTCACAATACCCCAAGGAGTAAATAAACCAATAGGTTTTCCGTGTTTCATAATGAGATATTTTTTCTTACCAGCAGCGTCGACAATGCTGGCGAAATTTCTCAGGAAGTCACGGACAGAGATGGGTTCAATGGACATAGTTATTTTTTACGTCCATCAAAGATTCTCATATTGTCAGACTCTTGTCAAACAATTGTCTGACAAATGGGGATAACATAAAACCGTCTTTCAGGACGGCTTATGGAGACATGCTCAGAGTTCGATCTTGTTGGAGAACAACTCGTCTGTACTGTGTGGCTGGATGTGAATACCGTTTTGTTGATTCAATTGCGATGACATTCAGTCCTCGCTCGAGGGCAACATCGAACTCGAAGGCCCCATCGGTAGAGAGAAGAACAGGGATGCCGTTTACAGTGACTCGAGCGTCCTCTCCTGCTTGTCCTGTTACTGTGATGAGTGCATCTGAGGTCAAGATCCCATCGGAAGGTTCATAGACAAGAAGTTCAGGTGGGGAGAGAATCTCACGGATCTGATATCCGAAGTATCCAACGATTCCAAGTCCAATAGAACTGATGATAAATATCTGAATGAACTTACTTGCCACAAGAAATTGGATCGCTCTTGTGCGACTTCGGGGAAGTCGTGCATTAAACATAAAATCACAGGTCCCACATTCAGTTTCAAATTGTTGGAGGAAATACTCCTCATCTCCACCTAGCGCACGTACATAGATTTTCAAGAAATTTCGAGCGTAGACAGGGTCAGGAAGTTTTGCATAATTCCCCTCCTCAAAGGCTTGAAGAAAGGCTTTTCGGATCTTTGTCTTATCGGCCATTTCAGAGAGAGTACGTCCGGAGGCATGTCGAATAACCTTGAGTTTCTCGCCCAATGATTCTGTGTAGTCAAATTTTCGAATCACGAAAGGCATAGTGAGCGTTATCTTACATCTTCTTCTTTCTCAATCCAACTATCATCAATCTTGTTCTCCCAGTCGGTTGGTTCTTCATCACTCGTATCATCTGAATCAGATTTCTCTTCTTGAGTCTGTGCATCTTCTTCTTCTTCTTATTCTTCTTCTTCTTCTTCTTCTTATTCTTATTATTCAAAAAGTTT
>JABMNY010000031.1 GCA_013204385.1 Candidatus Uhrbacteria bacterium | reverse complement strand
TCGTATATAACTGGCCTGCGGGGTAGAGCAGCCTGGCAGCTCGCTTGGCTCATAACCAAGAGGTCATCGGTTCAAATCCGATCCCCGCAACCACGTAAAAACACCAACTTCGGTTGGTGTTTTTACGTGCCACGTGATCGACAACGTTTGTATGTCGATTTTACGTGGCTGTATCATATTCAACGTAGGTGTTCACGTGGCAAGCCCCGTAGATACTATCTATTCACGTGGCAAGCCAAATTCGTTACTATGTAAAATATATGTACTATGTATATGTCATTGAAAGTATGTCGAGTGGAAAATGGTATATTGGATATTCTGCTGATCTTAAAGAACGTGTTGCTAAACATAATCGAGATGGAAACACTTCAACATCAAAACGAGGACCTTGGAAAGTAATCTATTATGAAGCGTACCTTAATCAAAAAGACGCTCTTGGTCGCGAGAAGTTTTTAAAAAGTGGATCAGGTTGGAGATACTTAAAAAAACAGGTGAGGCATTATTTACAAAAACAATTAAACACTTGAGTTTCCTAGGATTTTGTGTTCTTTGATCTAAATGTTTTAATTGAATTAATTGATTGATAGGTTAATTAAATCTGAAAATGTAAGTAACTTGTTAAAATATATGAAACAAACTAGATTAATAATCGTTTTTCTGGTTGGGGTACTCATTGGTGTTTGTGGTGTAATTTTTTTCCTAAACATGACGGACGTAAGTGAAGTGTCTGATTCATCAGTTGTTCAGGCAGAACCTGGTACACAAACTTTTGTAAGTTCTGATGGAGCATTTTCACTTATTGTCCCAGATACCGTGAGAGTGTCATGTGGAGTTAATAGTGATGATTGTATGTTAATTTCTCCAACAGACGATAATCCGCAGCCAGTACCAGACATGACTATTGGTGTAAAAAATAATGAGGTTATCTTTCGATCTTGGGAAAATTTTGACATCCCATATTTTAACGATCTTGTTTCGAGTTTCAAGTTTTTGAAATAGTTCTGCTCTATTTTTGCAGTAAGTAGAAATTTAGATTGTTAGAAAGCCAAATTTGGCTAAGGTGATAGATGGTTCAGGAAACAGTTCCTGCCAATCAATTTCCCAGAACCGTTCCAAAACCGTTCTGCTTGGGCAACCAAAAACACTTCGTCTTCAGACGGAGTGTTTTTGTTCGTTCGCAGAATTGAAAATGTGCTATAATTGATGTGTTTTTATTGATCGATTTTATGATGGAGTACGTGTTTAGAAAAGCCGTAACATTCGGGTGTGTCTTTGGTTTTGTCTGCATCAGTCTTTTTTTGTCTGTAGACCAGGTTCATGCAGCTGTTCGCACATGGGATGGTGAAGGAGGGGACGGGTTATGGAGTACTTGCACAAACTGGAGTGGAGACGTCTGTCCTGGTTCTGGGGATGTGGCGACATTCGATGGAACATCGGATACTGCATCAAATATTGATGCAGGTGGAAGTTTTGGAGGAGCTGTTTCTGGGATTGATATTAACATTGGGTATACCTCAGCGATAAGTGTTACTCGATCAACACTGACAATTGGAAATGGAAATTTCGTTCAAGACGTTGGTTCTTTTAATGGAGGAAGTTCGACGATAGATTTGAACGGATCAATGACTCTTGTAGGTGGAACATTTACAGCCACGTCAGGAACCATGACTATTTCTACAAACTTTACGAATTCCGGTGGGACATTCGCACATAATAACGGCACAGTGAATTTTGATGCGAATGCGGGGGCAGTGATGAATATTAATGTCACAGAGACATTTTATAATGTCCTCTTTTCAAAGACAGGTGGATGGGATCTTACAATTACGTCCGGAGACACAATGGTTGTTCTCAACGATCTTATCTCTACATCTGGAGCAGGAAGTGTATTAAATGGAATTTCTGCACTCATAATAGTTGGAGGAAATATCAGTGCAACAACGGCTTTTTCAAACGTCCCAATGAGGATCAATGGGACTGGGACTCAAACCTGGGATTTAACAGGTATTGAAGGTGAATTTGATGGTGATCTCACGGTTAATAAATCTTCTGGAACACTCCAGTTTCTTTCTTCAATAATAATGAACGTTTCAAATCAAGATTTTACACTTACGAACGGAACGGTTGACTTGAATGGTTTTGGATTGACTATCAATAATAATGGAACGGCGCTGTTTACTCAGTCTGGTGGAACCTTTATTGGTGGTTCTGGTTCAGTGAATTTATATTATTTTGTTCAAAGTGGGGGGACATTCAATGCAACTTCTGAAACAATGGCAATTGCAAAAAATTGGACCCATACCGCAGGTGGTACATTCGTGCATAATAATGGATTGGTTGAATTTGGAAGTAGTTTCGCGGGGACTCTTGATGTAAATACGTCAGAGACTTTTTATAATTTTTCTTTTGCAAAAACAGGTGGCTGGGCACTCTCAGTATCGTCAGGTGATGTCATTATTATTGAAAGTGATCTGAATTTTTCCCCGGGGTCGGGTAGTAATTTTAATACAGCTGGAGGAGGAGCGGTGGTACAGGTTGGAGGAAACATGACAGTCGCAACGAGTTGTGGTTCAGTTCCAATAACATTTAATGGAACGGGAACACAGACGTTTACCTTGACTGGAGTTGAGGCATCTTGTGATGGAGATATTGTGATTAATAAAAGTTCAGGATCTGTGGAATTAGGTTCTGCGTTGACGTTAAACGCGACAAATCAGGATCTCACAATCACAGAAGGAAGTTTTGACGTAAGTAGCTATGCGCTTACGGTGAATGGGTCGGGTTCAGTATTTGTGGTTGAGGACGGAGGAACCTTTCGATTACAGGGAGGAGAAACTATTACGACACCGACACTCAACTCAGGTTCAACTGTGACCTATGATGGAACATCGGGGCCCTATACAGTGAAAGATTATTCCTACCATCACCTAACGTTTAATGGTCCTGGTGGCACATTCAATTTGGGAGTCGCTGAAAGTATTGTGGGGAATCTTACGCTTACAACAGGAGTGTTTGATGTGAATGATCAGACCATGACGATTGCTGGAAATTCTTCCATTAATGGAGGAATCATGAAAACGGGGACGAATACAAATACATTTGGGGATGGAGCTCCGGATACAGTGACTATTTCAAATGGAAGTTTAGAAATTGAATCGGACGATCCAACCGTTGACATCATCAAAAATGCCGGAACATGGACGAATTCTGGGGGAACGATTATCTACAAAGCAGCTACGACAATTTCACAAGAGGTTCTTTCAGCACTCTCTCCATACAACAATCTCACAGTGAATTCATCTGGAAGTACCTATGTGTTGGATGGAGCACTCGATATAAACGGAAACATCATCCTCACTGCTGGAACACTCGATGTTTCTGGCTCTAACTTTGGTATGACTGTTGCCGGATCTTGGACCGACACCGGGGCAGGAATCTTCGCTGAGCAAGCAGGAACTGTCACCTTCGATGGAACAGGAACCGTGAATGCGAACGAAGCGTTTAATGATTTTATCGTCAATTCTGCAGGGGTAGTCACGCTTGGGGCAAATCTAGAAGTAGATGATGATGTTACAATTTCAAGCGGAACGTTAGATGTAAGCGCATCAAATTATGCCATAACGGTTGGTGGAGACTGGGGAAGGGGGGGGGACATTTACTCCTCGATCTGGAACCGTGACATTTGATACCTCTGGAACAACCTCTACTGTTTCCGGTTCCACAACGTTCTATAATCTTTCTTCTACAACAGCGTCAAAAGCAATTCAGTTTACCGCTGGGACGACGCAAACCGTCACGAATATTTTTACGATGACAGGTGCTTCAGGTCAGCTTATAAGTCTTACAAGCACAAGCGCGGACACGGCTTGGAATCTCCAATTATCTGGAACAATCTCTGTGGATTACGTATCTGTCCAAGATTCAGATGCTAGTAGTGGAAGTGCCGTTACACATGATGTTTCTTCATCTCGATCTGAAGATCTTGGTAATAATCTTAACTGGGGATTTGGAGGCGGGTATTCTGGTGAGGTCTTAGGAACTGTTCAAGTACTTTCTCCAAATGGGGGAGAGATGCTAACGATAGGTGCTACTATTGTTATTGACTGGACATGGACAAGTGGAACTAATGGAGCTCGTACACAGATCTACTATTCCTTCGATGGAGGAACTTCTTATACCTTGATAAAGGACTACTATAATGGAGGAACGTCAGAATATAGTTGGACGGTTCCTGCAGTCGAAACAACAAACGGTCTTGTGAAGATTACTCGTTCAGAGAGCACGTATACTGTTTCAGACACATCGAACAAAGTTTTCACAATAAAAACATCTTCAGTCTCAACTGAAGAGAATACCACAACAGAAACGGAAGGTGTGCAGGACGCAGATCTCACAGAAGAATCATCATCTGTTGTATTAGATGGAACACAATCAGGACGTTCTCCGTTCAATGGTGAAATCGAACCTATCGATGCTGTTTTTGTCGGAGATTACATTCGAGGTGTTTCATATCCTGTGGTCTATCAAATCTCCTCCACAGGAACCCGTCGTCCATTTCAAAATCATACAATTTTCTTTACATGGCAAGATGATTTTTCAGCTGTAAGGACGGTGTCGGATGCAACTTTGAGTGCACTTACGTTAGGAGCACCCATGCTTCCAAAACCAGGAGTTGTGCTTGTAAAGATTCAAAGCGATCCACGTGTATACGCAGTGGAGGCTGATGAGGAGGATGAAAATCGACAATTATTGAGATGGATTTCATCTGAAGATATGGCTCAAACTCTTTATGGGGGGAGTTGGGCTGAGTATGTGATAGATCTTCCTCCAACATTGATGGGTAGATTTAGTAGCGGAGAAACCTTCTTACCTTCAGATCAGGTTGATAAAACTATCTTAAAAAGGCGTTTAGATCTTGTTCTTTTGTGATAAATTTTCAGAGCGACACTTGTCAAAAGAGTTTTGATTCGTTATATTCTCTGTGCCTTATAGCTGGATAGCTCAGTTGGTTAGAGCGTGGGACTCATAAGCCCGAGGTCGGGGGTTCGAATCCCCCTCCAGCTACCAAGCTGTCTTTAAAAAAGCGATCTATTTGTGCTTCAGTTGGAAACTCGCTCAATGTAGGATTACCTACATTTCACGAGCTTTCCGCCTTCCAGCACGGCGTATCTCATCTTTTTTAAAGACAGCTTGTGCGAACAATGCCGCGGTGGCGGAACCGGTAGACGCGCAGGACTCAAAATCCTGTATGGGTAACCATGTGCGGGTTCGATTCCCGCCCGCGGCACCAAAAACACCCAAGCAAAGCTTGGGTGTTTTTTGTTCCGCGGTGCAGGATGAGAATCCGCACCCGGGTTCGATGCAGGAGAGAGTGAGTGTGCAAAAAATAAGTAATATTTATAACCTTATTTTTTGTACCGAACGAACGAGTGCAATATGGGATTTGTTAAAATCCCATATTCCCGCCCGCGGCACCAAAAACACCCAAGCAAAGCTTGGGTGTTTTTTTGTGTGTTATCCACGTCTCGTATAGACAACATGAGCATGCTTAAATCATACTAGATTGATAATATAGATAATTCTTTTTTATGACGGATAGACTATTTAGTGACGGAGCACTTGTGCGCATGGGGTGGGTAAAAGCAAAGGAACATATTGGAACGTACATTGCCGCACTGTTTGTTTCGGGGTTAGCTGTATTTGTTCCAGCAAGCATTTTAATGGTGATTGGAGGAGGAATAGGGCAAATCGAATTTTTTCTGTTTCTAGCGTTCATCTCCTATTTGGTCATGGGTGCCGTCATGGGGGCAGGGTCTATGAGACTATTTTTAAATGCGATTGATGGAAAAGAAGTTTCTGTAGGTATTCTTTTTTCAGAGTGGAAGCGAGCGTTTCCTTATGCGCTTGTCTGCATTTTGTACGCGTTCGTTGTGATGGTTGGTTTATGTCTCTTCATTATTCCTGGTGTGATTTGGTCATTGAAGTATCTGTTTGCTCCGATGCTTGTTCTTGATGGGGGGATGAAGCCGATGGATGCCATGCGTGCGAGTGCGCTCATGACAGATGGACTTAAATGGGACCTTTTGGGATTCCAACAGGTAATCGGAACGGTTGTCATAATTGGATATCTTGTGTTCTTCGTTGGAGTGGTTGTGTCGATTCCAGTTGCAATGATTGCAGTTATGGGATTGTACCGACACCTTTCACCGATGAAGAACAGTCCTCCTCAATCAGTTTCACCTGCTTCAATGGTATAGGTTTTCTGAAAGCAGGTATTTCAAACAAAAAAGACTCCAGGAAACTGGAGTCTTTTTTGTGAGGGATTCTATTTCTTTAAACTCACCATTCCTCCTAAAATAGCTCCTACGAGGGTTCCGAATCCCATTCCTAGGAATGGAGCAATGACTTGAGGTCCATCACGAAACTCTATTGGAAGCACGATATAACTGATGAACTGGATCGCGATCCCCAAGACGAGTCCTGTGATCAGTCCTGCAACCGCTCCACCGACGGCGTCACGAAGCATATTGAGAAAATCATTTTCCTGTTTTGGCATATGATTGTTTACGTTTATAGATTCATCATACGTCAACTTTCGCTTGAACCCAAATTTAGGTATAATTGCGCTACTGTTATGGCACATATAATTTCGGTCGTGAATCAAAAGGGAGGGGTGGGGAAGACAACCACCACGTTAAATTTGGCTGCGTATTTGGCTGATGCAGGAAAGTTCGTGCTTTTAGTTGATTTAGATCCTCAGGCGAATGCCACCTCAGGAGTAGGGATAGATCATAAAAATCTCCCAGCAGGTGTGTATGAAGGCCTTATCGGATCGCATTCTGTGCGCAATCTCATTCACGCGACAGCGCATCAAGGGCTCAGTATTCTCCCTGCAACGCAAGCATTGGCAGGAGCGAGTGTAGAACTTGTGAATGCGGACGAGCGCGAGCACTTTCTGCGTAAGGCACTTTTAGAAGTTCGAAATGATTACGACTATATTTTCATCGACAATCCTCCTTCACTCGGAATGCTGACGCTCAATGGGCTTGTGGCAGCAGATTCCGTTCTTATCCCCGTGCAAGCAGAGTATTACGCGCTTGAAGGGCTTACACAGCTTCTGAATACCGTAAATCTTGTGCGAGAGAACATTAAGCCCAGCCTTGATGTCATGGGGGCTGTCATTACGATGTACGACGGTCGTACACGACTCTCAAAAGAGGTATTAGAAGAGTTGTATCGTTATTTTCCAGATAAGATTTTTCGCAGTGTCATTCCTCGTTCGATTCGCCTCGCTGAGGCTCCGTCATTTGGGAAGACGATTCTCGGGTATGATCCTACGTCAAAAGCAGCGAAAGCCTACGAACGTCTTGCTCGAGAATTTATGTTACGTGAAGAAGGTCGACTTTAGCCTATGAGTACAAAATCTGCATTAGGAAGAGGACTTGGTTCCTTGATTCCTCAAAAACAAACGATCACAGAACAGATTCTCCCAGAGGCAAAAACAATTGTCTTGGAAGTTTCGGTTGATGAGATTGTCGAGAATCCACACCAACCTCGTCATCATTTTTCCCCCTCAGACCTTGAAGACCTTATTGCGTCCATTAAAGAACACGGCATTCTCCAGCCTCTTGTCGCTACTCGCGCCCAGAAGGGGTATGAGTTGATCGCAGGAGAGCGACGTTTGCGTGCGTCCAGGGCACTGGGACTGAAGACCGTTCCTGTGATTGTGCGCGAAGCATCTGAACAATTGAAACTTGAACTGGCGCTTATTGAAAATATTCAACGTCAGGATTTGAATGCGTTTGAAGAAGCAATTGCGTACAAGGCACTTGTGGATGAGTTTAATCTCACACAAGAAGAAGTTGGAAAACGTGTTGGAAAGAGTCGTTCGAACGTCGCAAACACACTCAGACTTCTTGAGCTTCCCGAGGCGATGCTCATGGCTCTACGCGAAGGAAAGATCTCAAAGTCGCACGCGCGCACCCTTCTTGCGGAACCCGACGCAGTGAAGCGTACAGACCTTTTTGAAGCGATGTTAGGTGGGGGAGTGAGTGTCCGTGAAGCAGAAGCTCGTGTGGGTGGAACGTCACGGAGCACATCCTCAAAAGGAACGTCGCGCAAAGATCCAAACCTGCTCGCGCATGAAAAACGTCTTCGAGAGATTCTCGGAACGAAAGTAGATATCAAGGAGTCTGCAGGAAAGGGAGCCATCTCCATCGCCTTTTACTCCCGAGAAGAACTTATAGATTTACTCGACCGACTCTCAGGATTTTAAAACAGTCATACAAAACACCCCCGCAAAACAGGAGTGTTTTTGATTGTGTGTGTTTAATTTTGGAGGAGGAACGATTGACAAATGATTGAAAAAAAGGTACTCTTTCCCGTTACTGCAAAGGTATGTGACCGGTCATCGCCCCGTTGGCGAAGCTTCAAAGAAAGAGGTATCTCGATGAGTACCCTCATAGAAAGATGGGGCGAGGCGCTCCTGTCGATGCTTCAATGGTCGAAGGATCGTCCCTACACCATTCGTGGTCAAGTCGTCTTCCACGCATACGGCATCGAGGACATCGACTTCCTTCGGGTAGCAATCCTCGAGGTCGATGCACAGCAACCCTGGGTCGATGACCACCTGCACCCGGATGCCAACGCGGACAGCATCTTCTACATCCACGGCGATCCGATCCCACAGAACGGGATGCCCAACAGCGCACCACGCTATTGGTTCTCGATCTACCCCGGGACGCGCAATCTTCGACGTCAGCAGGTCTACGCCTACCAGCGCTACCTTGAGGCTCTCGGAGCTTCGCTGGCCAAGAAGGGCCTCCCCGGAGTGACTGGTGTCCATGTGGTCCTCGAGGTCTTAAGTGCCTCAAAGACCTTCAAAAAGGAAACACCACAGACCATCGACGATGTATCTTCGACCACTCTACCCACCAACCCCCCCACTGACCGCTTCGTTTAACGGAGAAAACCATGACTCTTTACATCGCTCTCCTCTTAACTGTGGGTACCCTACTGCTCCTGGTGTATTGTTGCTGGCTTTACGGCAATCGCTGGTCTGACACTACTGCCCTACAGCGAGGGATGATGAACATCATCAGCATTATCTCGGTGTGCAGTCTTGGTGGAGGCACCTGCCTTTTGATGATGAAGCTGGAGGTTCACACCATGCCACAGATGTTCGCTCTATTCCTCGCCATTCCAGGAACGATCATAGTGAGCGCCAGTATGGTCGGTAGCTGGCTGGGCAGGAAGATGCGATCGAAACCTACACCTTTCCCAACTGATAGGAGCACTCCATGAAACTCCAACTACCAGAACCACACGTATTCGGTCAAGGGGACGCACTTGCATGTCTCGTCATCTGGTCGATGGGCGTCCTGGGTCTGCTGATCTTCGGCCTTGACTGGTACGAGAAGGGTTCGCCCGACTGGTTCATTGGCCTGTTGAGCATGATTAGCATCGTAGTTCCCTTCGGTCTGATGCTCTACAAGGCCTTCATCACTCTCGAATACGAAGACACGAGACGTAACTGACCCCGCCCTCAGCAAGATTCACCCTTCCGGTGGCTTGCTGTCGGTGGGGTGTTTTTTTAAAAATGAATCGTCCACTTCGCCTAAACTCAAACTTTCACAAAATTCTACATTCGTCGATAATCTCCTTGTTCTTTTCGCATGAATAAATCGATAACCTCTAAGACCTCCTCTTTGGTCAAGAGAATATACAGAATTCTCCAACGTCCAACTCGTAAACGGAAACCGTTTTGTTTAATTCCAATGATTTTTCTGATATGAGGCTGGTTAAAAGGATCTTGAGCGAGCTGTTCAATTGCCTCAAGAAGTAGGCGTTGTGTTTTTTTGTCGAGCTTTTTAAACGTTCGTTCAAAGCGAGAAGTAAAAACGATCTTGTACATATTAAACAAGATCGTATTTCTTTCTTAATGCTTCCATAGAGATAGTCTTTTCTTCTCGAGTGGTTTTGTACGCTTCTAAAAATCTTTCCCGATCCTCTGCTGTATCCATGATGTATTCGTGCAATGCGCTTCGAACGAGTTCACTCCGTGTTTGCTCGGTCTGTTTTGAAAGAATATCCATGGCTTTTGTGAGTCCAACAGGAAGAGAAATAGAAAGTATTTTTGTTTGTCTCGCCATAATGAGTAATACTTAGTAATAACAAATATAATATATCTTTTTTCGGGGGTGTAGACAAATATACACTATTTCTTTGCTCGCTCGCGTCCTTTGAGTACTTCTGCGAACCAGCCTTTGACCGTGCTTTTTGTTGAGTCTTTAATTTTTGTTCGGGCGTGGCGCGTTTTAGCGAATTTGAGCCAGTCTGGATTTGGACCACGACGGTTCTTGTCTGTAATGACTTCCACAATGTCTCCTGACTTTAGAGGGGTATCAAGGTTTCGCATGACTTCATTAATGCGCGACGCCGTACACTTGTTTCCTACTTCTGTGTGGATGGCGTAGGCAAAATCAATCGGAGTGGCGCCTTCTGGAAGATCTATCACGTCTCCTTGAGGAGTAAAGACGAATATACGATCTCGAAAAACATCGATCTTCATGACTTCTAACTGCTCCATGAAGTCTTTTTTTGTTTGGAGTTCTTTCTGAATTTGCGCAAGCTCTTCCATCCAGCGGGTATTCTTTACTGCCTTGCGTGAACCCTCTTTATAGCGCCAGTGAGCGGCGACTCCGTATTCAGCAAGTTCATGCATCTCGAGGGTTCGAATTTGAAACTCGATGATCTCTCCATTTTCTGTAAAAACGGTTGTGTGAAGGGATTGATAGCCATTTGGCTTTGGTTGGGCAATGTAGTCCTTAATGCGTCCCGGTACCGGTCGCCACTTTTGATGGAGGAGTCCCAGCGCCATGTAGCACTCTTCGACATCACTCACAATAATCCGAATAGCGATAAGGTCATAAATCTTACTTAAATCTCCCTGGTACTTCTTTAACTTCTTAGAGAGGCTAAAGAGACGCTTGATGCGTCCATGAACTTGAAAATCTGTGACGCTTGTAGAGCCAAGAAGTTTTTCTACTTGATCGATAATACGACTCACGTACGCTCCTTTCTCACGAACCTTAATGTCCATGATATTTTTCATCCGCTCGTATTCCTTTGGTTGGAGGTAGGCAAACGATCCGTCTTCAAGTTCTCCCTTAAACTCACTCATCCCGAGTCGTCCCGCGATTGGTGCATAGATCTCAAGAGACTCACGTGCAATGCGTTCTTGTTTGTTTTTTGGTTGACCGTAAAGCGTCTCAAGATTATGAAGACGGTCGGCAAATTTCATGAAGACGACGCGGACATCACTTGCCATCGCAAGAAACATCTTACGCATGTTTTCAGCGTAACGTTCTGTTCCTCGGTATTTAATGCCGTGCTTGAGTTTTGTGACGCTTTCCACCAAAGATGCGACATCGTCCCCAAACTGCGTTTTTAAGTCTTCGATAGTTACATCTGAATCCTCAACAACATCGTGAAGAAGTCCTGCAACAATCACATTAAGATGAAGCCCCATTTCGGCCAAACGATAGGCAACAGCGATGGGATGCGAGATGACAGGATGTCCTGTGAGACGTACTTCTCCCGCGTGGGCAGAATCTGCGAGCGCAAAAGCGCGCCGGAGTGTTTCTAAGTCCGGTGCTGCGTATGTTTTTTTGACGAGCCGTTCCAGGTCGTCATAGATGCGAATCGTCTCATGCATACCTTGTACGATACATGGAGCAGAAGCTTCCGTAAAGACAGAGTTCCGTTGACAAAACTGCGTTTTTGTGCTATATTAAGGACAATTAAATATCAACCTATGGCAACAAACCGTCGTGAGTCTTTAAGACGTCAACCTGATACTTCGCGTGAAGGTTCTGCACCAGGCTCGAGAACAAGAGACACAGGTCCAAAGATTCCAGATGTTGTCCGTCCCACGCGTACACCAGATACGGCTATGGATGCCGCGGCAATTGCTGCGGCGCGAGAACAGGCACGTATGAGTGCAGAAGCTTCTGGCACAGAATCCGGAGAACTTACGGAGATTTCAATAGTCGATCTGGCTGATGCTCCAGAAGGGAAGCTTATCTTTTTGAAGGACTACGCAAAAAGAGCTGGTTCTTATTCAGCGGAAAAAGGAAAGACTGGTGTGAGTGTCGCAGTTGGATCAGCGGCGGCGCTTACGTACGTGGGAGCAAAGACAGTTGGATTTGGAGTAAGAAGCATCTTGTACGGAATGGATTGGCTTGGTCGAGGATTAGATAAGATTGGGAATAAATTGATTGATAAAAACATTCCTCTCCTCAAATATGTCCTGAATCCACTTGTATCGCTCTTAGATTCATCTGCGAAATTTCTAGGGCTTGATAAGTCTCTGTATCAATACATCAAAGCAAATAAGGAAGCGCGGAAAAAATTAGTCGATAAATTGCACAAAGAATTTTTAGCGAATGAGAAAAAGTATTATAAGGGCCTTGATGCGGCTGCGAAGAAAACAAAGCGTCAAACCGTGCTTAAAGAAAAGTTTGGAGATGATGTCGCAAAGCTCCTTGGAGAAGAGCTTGATGATGCGGCAAAGAAGGATGAACCTGCTGCACCTGCAGAACCTACGGCTGCGGCTGCATAAAAAAGATAATGATAAAACGGGCAGATGCCCGTTTTATGATTCCTTTGGTTTCTTTGTCTTTGGTTTTGGTTTCTTTTTTGCAGGAGGTTTCTTCGTTGCTGTTTTTCCTTTTCCAAACCTGCTTGGGCCTTGGGCACGTTTCTTCACCAAAATCTCAATGGCAATTTCGCGCGTGATGTCTGCGGGGTCTCGTGTTTTTCCAAGTGAAGCATTTGTCTCTCCGTCTGTGAGATACGGTCCGAATCGCCCATGCTTCAAAAGGATTTGACCTTTCGTTGTTGGATCTTCTCCGTACTCAGCAATCGGTGTAGCCATCTTCTTTTTCAGCTCCGCTGATTCTTTTAAGATGATCCGTGCAGTTGCCTCATCAATCGTGAGTGGTTCATGTGGCTCTTTCAGGCTTGATGTAACCTCTCCAGCTTTGAGATACGGTCCAAAGCGTCCAACAGCTGCCATGATGACGTCTCCTTCCTCTGTTTTCCCAACTTCACGTGGAAGAGATAGACAGTCGAGCGCTTGTTCAAGCGTTACAGACTCCATGTACATCCCTTTCAAGAGAGATGCACTTTTTGGTTTTGGTTTTCCTTCTTCTTTGTCTTCTTTGGTATATTCTCCAACCTGGACAAAACCGCCGAAGCGTCCTGTCTTCACAATCACAGGCAGACCCGATTCTGGATCGTTGCCTAATAGGCGATCAGGCATGATGTCTTCTCGAACAAGTTCCTTCGTTTTTGCCATGAGGTTTTGATGGAATGGACCATAGAACGCCTCCATCATCGGGACCCATTCAACCTTTCCTTCGGCCACTTCGTCGAGTGTATTTTCCATTGTGGCAGTAAACTCGTAATCAACGATCTGGGGAAAATGCTCTACGAGCATATCGCTGACAATCAGAGCAATGTCTGTTGGTGCAAGTTTTTTGTGATCATCCCGTTCTACGTAGCCTCGATCAATAATGGTGCTGATGGTAGGTGCATAGGTAGACGGACGACCAATCCCGTGCTCTTCAAGTACCTTCACAAGGCTTGCGTCTGAAAAACGCGCAGGAGGTTCTGTGAAGTGTTGTGTGGGAAGAATGGATGTTGTCTCAAGGATGGTTCCCTCTGTGAGATCAGGAAGAAGTTTTTCTTTTGCAGATTGATAGACCTTCATGAATCCATCAAATGCAACAGAAGAGCCATTTGCGCGGAAGCGGTAATCCTTAACGGTAATGTCGACGCTTGTGCGGTTGAGTTCCGCAGAAGGAAGTTGAGAAGCAATGGTGCGACTCCAAATGAGTTTGTAGAGTTTAACGGTTCTAGGTTCAAGTGTTCCTTGGAGCGACTCTGGGGTAACAGAAGCATCTGTTGGACGAATGGCTTCATGGGCTTCTTGAGCTCCTTTCTTTTTTGTCTTATAACGCTTTGCCCCTTCTGCGTATCGTTCTCCGTAGGTTGCTTTGATAAACACTTGAGCTTCATCGAGAAACTTTTCAGCCATGTTCATGGAGTCTGTTCGCATGTAGGTAATGCGACCTGTCTCATAGAGTTCTTGCGCAAGACGCATCGTTTGCTTGGCGCTGAATCCAAGCTTTGTATTTGCATCAATTTGAAGAGTGGAAGTGGCGTATGGGGTAGGAGGGGTCTTTTTAACAAGTTTTTTCTCTACGGTTTCAACACGAGCCTCTGCTCCCGCAAGATCTTGTACAATTTTTTGTGCGTCTTCTTCTGTTTTGATGTCGAGCTTATCAACTTTCTTGCCCTGGATTGTCGTGAGTTTTGCAGGAAAGTTGAGCTCATCTTTTTTAAACTCTGCATCAATGGTCCAGAATTCTTCAACGTCAAATGCACGTCGTTCACGTTCACGATCCACAATGAGTCGTGTCGCGACAGACTGGACACGTCCAGCAGAAAGCCCGTAGCGAATCTTCTGCCAAAGAAATGGAGAAAGTTCGTATCCAACGAGACGGTCAAGAATACGACGCGCTTGTTGCGCGTTCACAAGATTCAAATCAATTTCTCGAGGTTCCTTTACGGCTTCTTCGACCGCGGCTTTTGTAATTTCGTGAAAGGTAATCCGCTTGCGTTTTGATGCGTCGAGGTTCAAGGCTTCCGCCACATGCCAGGCAATGGCTTCTCCTTCACGATCTTCGTCGGTCGCCAGGTAAATCGTGTCTGCAATTTTTGCGGCACGCTTGAGTTCTGCAACCGCCTTTTTGCTTTTTGTGGGAACGGTGTAGGTCGGCGCAAAATCATGTTCGAGATCGACTCCAAGCTGACTTTTTGGTAAGTCTCGAATATGACCAAAAGAGGAAAGAACGATGTAGTCTTTCCCTAAATATTTTGAAATTGTTTTCGCCTTCGTCGGTGACTCGACGATAAGAAGTTTAGACATGTTTGAGTATTACGAAAGAATTGAATTGATTCGTCAAGTGTGACGGGTATAAAATTGTCCGCCTTCATTTTTGATTGCCCCCTTCATTTCCATGAGGGTAAGAGTACTCATTACGGCCGGAGTCGGCAACTGGGTCGATCGGACAAGTTCATCAAGATGGGTGGGGATGTGTGAGAGACGGGAATAGATGAGCGTCTCTTCCGCATTGGTTGGTTGATAGGTTGGAGTCGGTTCTGGCACAGACTCGATTCCGAAAAGATCTCGTACATCTGTGACAGGAGTAGCTCCGTTTTTGATCAGTTCGTTTGGTCCCTCTGAAAGGGGAGAGTCAATGGGGCCGGGAACGGCATAGACCTCTCGATTACTGTCTGTGGCACTTCGTGCAGTGATGAGTGTTCCTGATTTGACGGTGGCTTCGATGACCAGTGTTCCGTGGCACAGTCCTGCGATGATGCGATTGCGAAACGGGAAGTTTTGTTTGAGAGGAGGTGTTCCAAGAGGGAACTCAGAAATAAGGGCACCGCCTTCGGCTAAAATGCGCGAGGCGAGGGCGCGATGGGCACTTGGGTAAATACTTTGTTGATCGACTCCCGACCCGAGCACGGCGATTGTACAGCCCTGAGCGCGTAGCGCAGCATCGTGGGCGTGTGCATCAATTCCGTATGCCAGACCACTCACAATGACCACACCTGCTCGCGCTGCAGGTTCGATGAGGCGTTCTGTCACCCGCAATCCATATTGGCTGGCCTTGCGACTTCCTACAACGGCCAGATGTTTACGACTGGGATCTGGAAGGGTTCCTCGGATAAAGAGGACTGCAGGAGGGTCATAAATCTCTTTCAGAAGTGTCGGATAGATCTCGTCTTTGATAGTGACAACCTGCACTCCCTGAACAGAACATTCTCGCATGAGTGCTTCTGGGTCGATATGGATACGCTCTTGGAGAAAACGACTCGCAACATGTGGTTCGATTCCAGCTTCAGTCAATTCCAGTGCGCTTGCATTGAATGCACGCTCCATTGTTGGAAACCGTTTTGCAAGACGTGAAAGTCGTACAGGTCCAAAAGGGCGAAAGGCGGTAAGAGCCACCCAAAAAAGATGGTCTTGCTCCATCATACGGTCTGAATGTGTTCTTTAATGAGTTTTGTGATTGATGCAAAAATATCTGGAAGTTGGGCTTCTTCTGCTTGGGTCCATCTCCCTAAGACAAAGGCATCTAAAGGGATATCTGCATGAGGGGGTCTTCCAATTCCTACACGGATACGTGTGAGAGAGGTTCCTTTCGGGAGGGAAGCGAGAAGAGATTCCATGCCTCTGTGTCCTGCACTTCCTCCACTGATTCGCAAACGCACATCTCCAAATGGAAGATCTGCGTCGTCGTAGATCACACAGACCTGCTCTGGAGTGACAGGATACTTTGAAAGAATCGCAGAGAGTGTTCGTCCACTTGCGTTCATAAACGTCTGCGGTTTTGCAAGGAGAATACGTTCTTTTTCCCATTCAATTTCCGTAATCTCTGCTTCCAGAGATCGTTTTGACGTAAATGAACTTTCTTGCGCATGTGCGAGATGTTCTAATACAAGAAATCCCACATTATGACGCGTGCGTTCATATTCTGATCCAGGGTTTCCAAGTCCTAAAAGTACGATCATAGTGAACTATTTTGAGACAGCTCGTGCAATACGGATATTGATTCTCAGAGGTGTTCCAGTTAGATTAAATTTTTCTCGGAGTCGATTTTCTAAAAATCGGACATACGCGACAGAAAGCGCGTCTGTTCGTCTTGCTTTGAGAATCAGATCAAAACGAGGAGGTTCATTTTTCATCTGTTTGAATCCAAGAAGTTTTGGCACAGTTTTCCCTTTCCCGATCATTGGTTTATGTCGAGTTTGAACTTCTTTGAGAAATTCAGCCAAGTCCTTATTTGAAATTTCGATCGCACGATTCTTGTAGACAAGATCAATTTGTTGAAACAATGTATTGACCCGTTGCTTCGTAAGCGCAGAAAGAAACATCACAGGGGCCCAGTTGAGAAATGGAAGCATTCCAGAAAAGTATTCGCGGAAGCGGTTCATGGTTGTGGTGTTTTTATCTTCTACAAGATCCCATTTATTTGCCACAATAATCACAGCTGATCCAGAGTTTTTCAAAAATCCAGCAAGTGTTTTTTCTTGATTTCCGATCGGCTGACTTGCATCCATGACGAGAATGGTGACGTCTGCCATTTTAACAATATGTTCGTTACGTCGAACAGCGGCTTCTTCTAAGCCTCCTGCTTTACGAACTTTTCCTTGTTTGCGCATTCCTGCGGTGTCGATAAATAGGTACCGCTTGTCATCAAGGGTGATGAGCATGTCATTTGGTTCGCGGGTTGTGTGCGAGATAGGTGAAGTGATGAAACGTTCTTCTCCAAGAATTGCGTTGAGGAGCGTCGATTTTCCAACGTTTGGTTTTCCGATCACCGCAACTTTAATCGCATCCGTTTCAAAAGGGTCAACAGCGGGTTTTCCGATTTCTTCCAGTTTGTCATAGACTTGGTCTAACAAATCACCAAGACCGTTTCCACGCGCAGCCGAAATAGGGAGAGGTTCCGTAAGACCTGGAAATTGCCACTCTGCATTTGAGACACTTAATCGCTCTGCTACTTTTTCCGCTTTGTTTGCAACAACAATGACAGGCTTTCCTGATTCTCGAATATGGTCCGCAAGTGCACGTTCTTGTGGCATGGCACCAGACTTTGCATCGACAACAAATAAAAGGATGTCTGCACGATCAATCGCAAATTGGGACTGCTTCAAGATGCTTACTTCCATCTCGTTTTTCATGTCGACGTCCATCCCACCTGTATCAACAAGGCGAATGATACGTCCTCTCCAAAGACAGTCTCCTTCGTTGCGGTCACGAGTTGTTCCAGCAACATCAGAAACAAGCGCCTTCTGTGTTTCCAGAAGTCGGTTGAAGATTGTAGATTTTCCAACGTTGGTTCGTCCTATCAAGGCGACCACGGGAGGGTGTTGAGCCATAGAGGTATTGTAAAGGGGTTTCATCTTTCAGACAAAAAACCCGACTCTGTGCCGGGATTCTGGGCTATTTTTTAGTTTCTGGCAAGGGTTGAGGCACTCTCTCCAAGAATAATGAGGAAATCAACGTCGTCTTGTGTTGTTAGTTTTTCTGAGTCCTCAGAGGTAAATGTGATCTCTTTTGGCACAATATCCCCACTAATGAGCCATCCTGTGGCTGAGAGGGTGACGTCTGCCTGTAGAAAATCTCTCAACGCTTTCAGTTCTTCTGATCGTTGGCCGTTGGTAAGATCGTAGATCACAGTATGCTCGTAGCCTCTTGTTTCTGCGTTTCCAATTTTGATCACATCAAATCCTTGACCATCCAATAATTGAGAGGCAGTAAAGGCAAGTCCGCTGATGTTTGTCCCATTTTGGATTTCTACACGGACAAACTTTGGTTTTTGTTCTGGAGCTTCTGCAAAGATTGTGCTGAGTTCTTCGTCTGGAGTAAAGATATTTTCAGCAATGTTTTGAAGGGGAGACCAATCATCATTTTTTGGAAGAAGGACATAGGCTCCATTGAGTACTGTGGCGTAGAGAGGAGATTCATTGGATGCATCGATGACATGATGCGTGATCTCGCTTGCGTTCACGTCTTTTAACTCTTTTGCCAATCGGACAATCTCCCAAACGTCTAAGTTTGTTGCGATGTTATCTTTGAGTGCATCAAGCATTTTGGTGATGCGAGAAGGATTCAAGAAGGTAGAGGCAGAAAGGACTTTGTCCTTTGCGGCAAGGATGATCTTCTGTTGACGTTCTGATCGAGCGAAGTCTGAACCCTCTCCGTTATTTCCGTGGCGTGATCGTGCAAACTTGAGTGCAGTCTGTCCATCCATGTGTGTCCATCCTTCGTAGAAGGTGAGCGTTTCGTAGCGACAAGAATAGTTTGGAACCACCTCTGGAGTATTTTGTTCAAGGACAGCCTCTTCTAGGATTCCTTGTTCTTCTGTATCAATTGCGAGTATCAAGGCAAGTTCACTTGGTTCTTCATCTACAACTTCTGGTTCTTCTACTTGTGTGGCATATCCACATGTTGCGTACTCTTTTCCATGACTTGGGTAACTTGCATCTGTGAAGGCATTATCTACATACACATCCACTCCACCGATCGCATCAATAAATTCTGCAAATCCATCGAAATCAACTCGCAAATAGTATTGAATGTCTTCATCAAGAACTTCTCCAATGACTTGTGAAGCAAGGAGCGGTCCTGTGCCTGTTTCATCCATTTCTCCGTATGCGTTCGCGTGGTTTACTTTTCGATAGCCATATCCCGGAATAGGTACGGTCATGTCACGCGGAAGCGACATCATGGCAACGGATCCGTCTGAGGGTTTGTAACTTGTAAAAATGATCGTGTCTGTAAGCTGTGGACCATCATGACCTTCTCCTCCAATTCCCATGAGAAGGAAATTTACTCGATCAAGTTCTTCTCCTTCCAGTGCTTTGTCGTCTGATGAGACGAGATGTTTTAATGTGGAAAAAAATGAGATTGAAGGAAACGTCCCAGTACTTTCAGAAGTTGAATTGACTTGATAGGAAAAGACAGCTCCGGCCGTGGCAAGCATGATTAAAAGGACTACAAGCGTACGTCCAAAAAAAAGAACCGGCGATCGCTTTGGCACACGCTGGCGGGGATGATCTTGAAGTAGGTCAACTTTATGTTTTTCCATAACTCCTCGCGTCCTAGTGTAGCGATTTTTTCTAAACACTTCAAGCGACTGAGTTCATAAAAGAGTCATGGAAGGGTACTCCCTTGCTTTGACCCCATTTTTTTGATAGGGTTGTAACGATTTTACTGTCCCGCCTGTAACTTTATGCACATTCGACTTCCATCTATTGAAGAGAAATTTTATCAACGTTTTGGGCCAGTAGGGGGATCTGTTGCTTCATTTTTGTTTGAAGTGGTTCAAATCGTTTTGATTTCAAGTGCCATTATTATTCCGATTCGGTATTTTTTGATTCAACCTTTTTATGTAAAGGGGGCATCCATGGAACCAAATTTCTATGATCACGAATACCTTATTATTGATGAGCTTTCCTATCGATTTCGTGATCCATTCCGTGGAGAAATTCTCGTCTTCCGATATCCACGTGATCCGAGTCAGTTTTTTATCAAGCGCATTATCGGCCTTCCCGGGGAGACGATCGAGGTAACAGGAGGAAACATTACTGTTTACAATACAGAGCATCCAAACGGATTTGTCCTAGAGGAAACGTACCTTGGGGGAGAACAAACGACTGGAAAAGTAAGAGTGACCCTCGGCGAAGATGAATACTATGTGTTTGGTGACAATAGAGACGCCTCACTCGATTCAAGAAGTTTTGGCCCAATTCATCGAGATGATGTGATTGGCCGGGTGTGGGTACGGGGGCTTCCACTCTCACGCATCGGAACGTTTGATGTTCCTGAATACAACCTTTAATACCTGATTATCTATAACTCTATGCCTGGAAAAAAGAAGGTGGCTCCAAAGGCGGTCGTTTCTAAACCTCCGTCAAAGCCTGTAGAAGTAAAAAAAGATGAGAGCGACGAACCAAAATTATCTAAGTCCTATGATCTTTTGCGAGGATTTCGTGATATTCTTTCTGAAGATCAAGGCCGATGGAATTTGATTCGCGATACGGTGCGATCTATTGCAGAGGCGTACAGTTTCGATCGTGTTGACCTTCCTATTCTAGAACGTTCAGAATTGTTTAATCGAACGATTGGAAAAGGAACAGATATTATCGATAAGGAGATGTATACGTTTACAGATCCATCTAACCGTTCTGTTGCAATGCGTCCTGAAGCAACTGCGAGCGCAGCACGAGCCTATATTGGTCATGGGATGCTTGACCGTCCGCAACCTGTAAAGATGTGGTACACAGGGCCAATGTTTCGACACGATCGACCGCAAGCCGGACGATACCGTCAGTTTTATCAGGTGGGCTTTGAAAGTTTTGGTGTCGATGAGCCGATCGTTGATGCGCAATTGATCGTGATTGGATATAAAATTTTCAAAGATCTTGGATTGGATGTAAAAGTTCAAATCAATTCCATCGGAACAACCGAATGTCGACAGGCGTATCTTGCTGAGCTTGTTGCCTATTTTCGTCAACACCGAAGTAAACTTTCAGATGATGATAAGCGTCGACTGCAAAAGAATCCGCTTCGCATTTTGGATAGTAAAGAGGAAGTCACGCGAGAACTTCTTGATGGAGCTCCTCAGATCCTTGACTGGCTTGATGATAAGTCAAAAGAACATTTCATGAAGGTGCTTGAGTTTTTGGAGGAAGTCGAGGTTCCGTTCGTTCTTAATCCCTATCTTGTGCGCGGATTAGATTATTACACGCACACCGTCTTTGAGTTCGTTCTTGCAGATGATGAGGGAACAAAGGCGCAATCTGCTCTTGGAGGGGGAGGTCGCTACGATGGGCTCGTTGAACTCCTTGGAGGACGCCCAACTCCCGCCTGTGGATTTGCGCTTGGAATGGAACGCATTTCTCGAGCTCTTGAAGCAAAAGGAATTAATCCACTTGAGAGACCGAAACCACATGTCTTTTTTGCACAACTCGGTGATGCTTCTCGACGTGTAGGGTTAAAGTTGTTTGAGGATTTCCGAAATGCGGGTGTGCCTATTGCTGAAGCGTTTGGAAAAAACTCATTAAAGGCACAGTTGGATGTTGCTAATAAGCTTGGGGTTCAGTTTACTTTGATCCTAGGTCAAAAGGAGGTTCTTGATGAAACGATTATTATTCGTGACATGGAATCAGGAGCTCAGGAAATTGTTGATGTAAAGAAAGTTGTGGGACTTGTGAAAAAGAAACTTCGTCATGAAGAGGGGGTCGATCCTATTATGCAGTCTCCTGTTGAAACTGCTTAATAGAAGGCTTGACAAAAGAGGGGTTTTTTTGCATAATCTCTGGGTATTTAATAATTCGCTAAGTAAAGGAAAAACGTGTGGTTAACGTAAAACGCCGTAAAGGTGAGAGTTTTGAAGGAATCTATCGACGTTTTAGTCGTCGTGTTCAGCAAAGTGGAAACATGCTTCAGACAAGAAAGATCCGCTTTCGCGAAGACAAGCCGAATAAAGCCAAGATGAAGAAAAGTGCCCTTCGTCGAATTATCACCGGAGCAAAACGACAATATCTCATTCGTATTGGACAACTCGATGAAACAACTCGAGGAACAAACCGAAGAGGTCGATAAAATTGAGTCGTATGTCTTTGATAGAGACGATTACACAGAACATGAAATTGGCCATGAAAGCCAAAGACAACGCAACGTTATCTACGTTGCGTTTGTTGCTATCTGCGATTAAGAATAAACAAATAGATCTTCAGCATGAACTTTCAGATGCAGAAGTTCAAGATGTTATTAAGTCGCAGGTCAAACAATTAAAAGATTCTATTGAATCTTTTGTGACAGGTGGACGTGAAGATATGGCAGTGAGTTCACAGGTGGAAGTCGTTGTGCTTGAACAGTATCTTCCTGCACAGATGCCTGACGAGGAATTGATGGTCATTGTAAAAGAGGCGATTGAAGCAAGTGGGGTGACAAGTAAGGAGGAGATGGGACGCGCGATGGGTGTCGCCATGAAGGCGGTGGCAGGACGCGCAGACGGTACTCGTGTGAAGCAGATTGTTGGGACACTCCTTGGAGCATTTATTCCAGTCATGTTTGCGATGAGTCTTGTTGCTCATGAGGCGCAGGCGGCAATTCCGTTAGTTGAAAACTTTGCAAATGGAGTGTCGTACACAGAATTCCTTTTACGGATGTTCCGAGTGCTCACTCTCTGGTTAGGGATCGTGGCAATCACACTTATCTTGAATGGGGGTTTCCAATACATGACGGCTTCTTATCGAGATAAAGAACATGATGGAGCCATTAGTAAAATTACCATCGGTGTTTTTTCTACCATGATTGTTGCGGCGCTTTTTGCATTTTGTACGATTGCCTTACAACAAATAAGTTAACATCTACAACAGTTCATCAAACAAAAAAACGGGGCTTGCCCGTTTTTTTGTTTCTATCCACAATCTTTATCTGTCAGAACGGTCTAAATAAGATACAATAGATTTACACATGATCAATGGTATCCAATTGATCCTGAAGTAATCGCCATGGACCGTCCCTTTATGAAATTTGAAGCACCCACATTGCGCGCGCTCCTTCTTGGAGTCGTAGCGTTTTCTGTTTTATTTTTTCTTGTGAATGTTCATCCGACGTTTGCTCAGCAAACGGCATTTGAACAATTCGGAACAGCTTCAACGCTTCCGACAGACAACATTGCGATTATTATTGCGCGCGTCATTCGTGTCGCGTTGACGGTTGTTGGAATCATCTTTGTTTGCCTGGTTATTTATGCTGGATTTCTCTATCTCCTTGCTCGTGGGGAAGTAGAACCAATTAAAAAAGCTAAGAAGGTTCTTCAGCAGTCTATCATTGGGCTCTTCATTATTTTTTCTGCCTATAGCATCGCTTCATTCATTTTAAGTCGTTTGCTTGAGGCGGCATTCACAGGGACAGCCTCAGCGGTCGCTGACGCGTATTCTGAACCTTTGTCTGGTTCCTTAGGAGGAGGTGTCTTAGATGACCATTATCCTGAGCGTGATGCGCGGGACATTGCTCGAAATACACGGATTTTTGTCAGTTTCAAAGAAGCAATCAATCCAGAATCAATTGTGAGTAATTATGATGGGGACGATTCAACAGATGATTATTTGAATGCGGATAGTATTATCATCTATCCAACAGAACAGGGAGCAGGTGAAGCATTGGAGTCAGAGGCTGTGGTCGTGACGTATGATGAAGATCTTGAAGTGTTCGTCTTTGATCCTGTTGAGTATCTTGGTTCAGCAGAAGAGGATACGAATTATACGGTTACGCTGACGACGAATATTGAAAAAGAATCAGGCTCATCTGCATTTTCTGGAGCATATGCGAGTGGATATAGTTGGACATTTGAAGTTTCAACAGAAATTGATTTGACCCCTCCATATGTGACATCTGTTGTTCCTCAGCAAGATGCACAAGAACCTCGAAATATCACCATTGAAATTAACTTCTCTGAGGCGATGGATCCTGTGGCAAGTACAGGATCGTATATTGGGGATGAGGATTTGTTTACAAATATTTTAGTCTATAACGAGGCTGGTGAGGTGGTAGAGGGAACCTTCGAGATTAGTAATGCTTATCGCACACTCAGTTTCACGACAACGGATGCGTGTGGAGAAGATCCTTGTGGAGACACAATTTACTGTCTTCCTTCAAATCAACTTGTTGATGTGGTTGCTAAGGCTGCTACCATCAATGAAGATGAAGCGCCTCAAGCAGAGTCCACCGGGTTTACGTTTGATGGTCTGGTTGACGCCGCTGCAAACTCATTAGATGGGGATCATGATGGAGAAGCCTGTGGTTCCGCCTCTGATACGATTGAGTGCTCTGACGGGGATGAGACGGATAATAAGGAATGGAATTTTACAACAACCGATGAAATTGAAGACACAGTTCCACAGATTATAGAAGAAGGATTAGATCCTGGAGTTGAAGAAGATGAGATTAGTCAGACAAACGATGTGGAAATCACGTTTAATACGTACCTCAAGTCTTCAACAGTCAAAACGCATAGTGTGTCATTGTGGCCCGATCCGTATTATGAATCGTGGTTTGCTGTTCGGAAGGAAAATAATGATGAAACCGAACGAACGACCGTGCTTATTGAACATCCAAGCTTTGTAAGTACAGATGAGGGAGGATGGGACTACTGGCCTGTTCTTACAAATGACATTAAGAGTGCCTACCAGATCTGTATGTATCCAGCCATAGGACCTGGATCAACGTGTACGGAGGGAAGAGATGAAGAAAAACCTTATTGTTGTAACGGGATTGCATCTCGATCTGCATGTCAGACAGGGTGGCAGGAAACGGTTGAAGCAGAACAAAGCGTGAGTCCAGCTCCTAGCGATTACGTTCTTCCAAATAATAGTGAAACTGAACTTTAACGACATGCGTAGATTCACTCGGGCAACTTACTTAGGCGTTTTCCTTGCACTAATATTATGTGTTGGGATTTTCGTTGCCGCGCCAGTATTTGCTCAAGATGTGAATCTTGAGTCATTCGCAGAGACTGCTGGGTTCTCCACCACAGCAAGCATCACTGTGATCATTGCACGTCTCATTCGAACGGCAATTACGCTCGTGGGAGTTGTGACGGTCGTGTTCATACTCTACGGAGGGTTTGTGTACATGACGGCAGGAGGAAGTCCTGAGAGGATTGCAAAGGCTAAGAAGATCATCATTAATTCGGTGATCGGACTCATACTGGTATTTTCAAGTTTTGCGATCGCACAGTTTATTTTAAATGCGCTTGTGGGGGCGACGAGTGGTGATATTTCTGGAAGCTCGTCCTCGTCAGGTTCCTATACAGACGGAAGTGGAAGCTCCACATTTTATTTGAGTTCTGTGAACACAGAGTGCGCAGAGGCATTGCAGAATCTTCAGCTCCAGTTTGTTTTCTCAAAGAAAATTGATGGGGACACTGTGGAAGAAGGTATCCTTATTCGAGATGCTGGAGGAGATGCTGTTGAGGGAACGTTCATTGTTTCGAGTCGTACAGTAACGTTTACCCCTTCGCAAGCATGTGACAGTCCATATGAAGATGAGTCCTGTTTTGATCCCCTCAGTAGTTATACGATTGATCTCGATTCAACGGTAATCGATTCATCAGCTGGTTCATCGCTGACCTGTTCAAGTTCGTATCCATGCTCCTTTAGTTTTACAACAGGATCAGAGGTGGATATCGCAGATCCAACCGTTGAGATCGATGCTCCTGAAAACGGTGAGAGTTTTTATGCGGGTTCTATTGAACTTTTACAAGCTCTGACATCAGATGATAGTGGTGTTTCAACCGTTGATTTTTATGTCATTGATGATGAGGAAGCGATCTATTCCTCAGGAGTTGATTATTCAAATGCAGGTGAACTGCTAGGAGGAAATGTTGAAAATGCATTCTTTAGTGATACAGCTGAGGAATGGGACACAGAAGGATATACCACAAATGAAACGTATAACATTTGGGCAAAAGGATACGATTGTGCCGGTAATTCTGATACGGCATCTCGTGTTTCAATTGTGTTGCGTGCAGCAAATTGTAATAACGAAGTGCTCGATGAAGATTTGGGTGAAACAGAAGTGGATTGCGGAGGAGATTCTTCAAGTGCTTACTACTGTGGGTCTTGCGATGGAGATTCATGTTCTGAAGATTCCGATTGTGCAAGCGGACAATGTGTCGACGGACAATGCGTTACCATTCCAAAAATTGAGAGTGTTTCTGCAGGAGATGGAGCTGAAGGAAATCTGATTACAATCTCTGGAGAAGGGTTTGGAGATGAGGAAGGTGTTCTCTATTTCTTGGGAACAGAAAATAGTGACGAGACCTCTGCATCTGCCTACGAATGTAATTCTGAGATTCAATGGTCAGATTCTGAGATTATTGTCCAAGTCCCTTCTGGGGCAATTGATGGACCGATCTCTGTTGTGACAAGTGATGACGAAACAGAACGAACAGATGATGATTATGGTCCATCCATTTCAGACTTTGATGTAAATGCGATTGCGCGACCTGGAATTTGTCTCCTTGATCCAGATTCAGACACCTATGGATCTACCATCGAAGTGTACGGAAACAGTTTTGGAGATTCACAAGGATCTTCTACGTTTTATTTTACAAACTACGAAGCAAGTACCTATGTTTCATGGTCCGACACACTCTTGAATCTTTCCGTTCCAAATGTGAATTCCGGAAGATATAGTGGACAAGTGTTTACGGGGGACTATCTGTGTGTTGATACAGATAACGTAGCTACAGGAGATACTTGTACAGACGATGAAGATTGTGACACAGATGCAGGTGAGAGTTGTGCTGCGTCTTGGTGCTCTGAAACACTTGAGTACTGTGGAGATGACGACGATTGTGGAGATGATGGAGGGTCTTGTGAATCAGTCCGTGTTGGATCAAATAAAGTTACATTTACCGTAGCTGACTCTTCAAGTTCTTCTAGTCCAATCATTTCTTTTATTGATTCAGGTTGGCAGGCATGTTCAGATGATAATACCCATTGTGGATCTGATGATGATTGTAGTGAAGGGGCCACATGTGATGATGCCGACAATTGGGGGCCAGCAGGTCAGTACATTACGATTTATGGAACGGGATTTGGAACGTCTACTGGATCTGTTTTCTTTGATAACGAATCGCTTGGGTATACTGCATTAGGAGATACAGATTTTCCTGATGTCTGTGGTGAAGATTTTTGGCATGACACCTCTATTACCATGAAGGTCCCTGAGACGTATCTTACAGAAGATGAGGATGCGATTGAGGCAATCACGCACGCATTGACTGTTGAGCGCGCGGATGGAAATACATCAGGAGCAGAGGATTTTGTTGTTCTTGATGAGGTGCCCGGACCATCGATCTGTAATATCGATCCTTCTGCTGGACCAGCGGAATCTGAAATTACGCTCTACGGAGAGAATCTTGGGTCTGATGATGGAACGGTTGTCTTTTATTCCACACAAGAGACCACTTTTGGGGTTTGGGCAAATGATGAAATTTCATCTGTGATCGTTCCAGATGAAGCCGCAACTGGACCTGTTTATATTGAAGAGTCTGAAAGTGGGTATTCATCTAATTCTGTGACATTTAGTGTAGGAGATTGTCGCGAGGATGCAGACCTGTGTTCTGAGGGGGAGAGTTGTTGCTCTAATGGTTCGTGTTCAGAAACCTGTGACGAGACAGAAGAAGTGTCAGCACATTATGCATTTAAAATTACGACAGGGATTACACCAAATACCCCGCGTGTCATTCTTGCCTGTGATGAAGATGGAACTTCTCCATCTCCGTGGGATGGATGGAGCGACCCAGACGATATTTGTTTGAATGCAAGTGTGCAAGCTGAGTTTAATATGGCGATGAACGGCGATACACTTACGACATCGACGGTTATTGTTCGTTCTTGTAGTTCAGAATTTACCCTTGAAGAAGAAACCGCAGAAGACCGCTATTGCTCGTTTTCAGGAGATGCGTGTGACGATGTTGGAGATTGTGAAGACGAGGACGAGTCTTGTGTCTTGGCAAGTGAAGGAGAGTGTAAGACTTGGGAGGTTGTCGAAGGCACAATGCCTACTCCAGACGAAACAGGATTTTCCTGGCAACCTACGTCTGGGTTGTTTGAAGCGGGGACACATTACCAGGTCTCTCTTCAGGGAGGAGATCAAATCCAAAGTGCAGATGGAGGATATCTCGCGGAAGATTTTGATTGGGAGTTTACAACAAGTAGCTCTACGGAATTATGTGAGGTGGGAGACGTGAATGTGCGTCCAGGGGAATATACGCAAACAGAACAAGCATACGTTGACTACACAGCTCAGCTGACCGCACAAAACGATAGTTGTGTTGCGTTGAGTTGTGCTGGATATACCTTGTATTGGGATTCTGTTTCAGACGATGTGTTAATTCCAACATCTGAATGGTCTGGTGTGTGTGTGAATGAAGTGTATGCACAATCTGAAACGACTTCAGATGATCCAGCCATTATTACCGCAACCGTTACAGACGCAGAAGGAGATCCATCGGGTGAGGGGGAGTTGACGATTAATTTTCTCGATCCAGAAATTGAAGATTACTTTCCACAATGTACAACCGCGTGTGTGAACGCGTTGCCTTGGGCTGAATTTAATACAAAGATGGATGGAGGAACGATTGGAGCAGGCGCTGTCACATTATATGAATGTGACAACTCATTGTGTGAAACATCAGAACTGACGGAGTTTGCAGAAGTTGCCTCAGTGAGTTTTTCAGGCGATACCTGTGAGACAGAAGAAGATTCAACCCAGAAGTTCTATATTAATTTTAATGATGGAGAGACCTTAGAGCCCAATACCTGGTATCGCGTAGTTGTTGATGCGACAGAAATTTATTCTTGTACGGGAGTTGCTCTTTCTGACTCAGGTTCCAATTACGGAACGGATGATAACCGGTATTTTGAAGATGCGTTCTCATGGGTGTTTCGAACAAAAAATGATGCGGTGAGTTGTGCGGTTGATTCGCTTACACTCGATCCATCTGTCGCAACGCTCTACTATGTGGGAGATCGCGCAGAGTTTGATGCATTTGCATTAGGAGCCCCTGATGATTGTTCAGATCAGGGTCAAACGCTTCAGTCAGGATCTTACCTTTGGGATGCATGGGTTTCGACTGACGCGCAAAATCAAAATGGAGTGAGTACCAGTACCACGGATTCAGATGAGGTCGTTTCCTACATGATTTCAAATGGAGCGATCGAGCTGACATCTGATATTGCAAGTTACTGTACAGCAGCGTGCTTGAATGCGGGGGCTCCTGTCACGATCGCTGACGGAGTTTGTGGAAATGGATCAGTAGAAGATTCCGAAGAATGTGATGATGGCGGGACAGAGGCTGGAGATGGATGTTCTGCTGTGTGTTTAAATGAAGGATCAGTACAGTGTGATGCAACATGTAGTTCCTCAGGAGCGGAGTGTACAAACGACGCATCCTGTAATGAGACGTGTGCAAGCGCTATGTGCACATCTGCTTCAGATGTGGGTAATGCCTGTGTAGGAGACGAAGGATGTGAAAGCAGAAGCTGTTCGGAAGCTGGTTTGTGTGAAGATTTTGAGGACGCAGACACATCGTGTTCCAACGACGGGGTCTGTGATTCAGGTTCTTGTGTAGGAGCTTGTTCTCTCTCAGGAGGTGTTTGTTCTGGCGCAAGTAGTGAGTGTGTTTATTACTCTGGCGATAGCTGTGAACGTTCAGGTTCAGGTTGTTGTGGAAATGGAGTACGAGATTGGTCAGCCTCTGCGGGAGGAGAAGATTGTGACGATGGAAACATTACGAGTGGTGATGGATGCTCCTCTTCATGTAAAAATGAGGGAGCTCGGTCGATCGGTTCAGTCTGCGGAGATGGAACACAGGATTGGGTGGTAAATACTGGAGGTGAGGATTGCGATGATGGAAACACATCAAGTGGTGATGGTTGTTCAAGGAATTGCCTCTTAGAAGGATCTGCTTCAGAAGACGATGTCTATGCCATTTGTGGAGACGGCACCATTGACGAAGGAGAAGACTGTGACCCAGGTGATTATTCTGCGGAAGACGATGGATGTTCTTCTGAGTGTTTGTACGAAGGAAGCAGTGTGTGTCCAACCAGTGATTCAGCAAACTGTTGTGGAAATGGAGATGTAGACACCGGAGAAGCATGTGACGGAGACGAGGGATGTTCAAGCAGTTGTCTCTGGCTTGGGTCGTCGTACGAGTATGCGACACCATCTTTTTGTGGCGACGGCATTGTTGGAACCGCAGAGGATTGTGACGCCCTTTCAACAGCCTCGTTCTCAGCAGGAGATTATGGTGTTGCGCAAGTTGCAACAGGTGCTCCAACGGAAGTAAACGAAGACACAGGATACGCTATCTCGACCATTTCTGTTGTTGTGGATGAGGATGTGGAAGGAGAGGCAACGCTTCGATTACAGTGTGCTTGTACCACAGATAATTCGTGTGGAGCGGCTGGTTTGGGATGTGGGGAAAGTAACTGTTGTTATGAACGTCCAACAATTGGAGAACTTTCTCCCGCAGATAACTCTGTGGCATTTCTTGCAGGAACGGATGAGGGGTTCTGTCGAAATAGTGCTGTATGGATTGAATTTTCAGAATCGATGGATGAGACAACCTTTGGAACGTCCGAGGATTTAGATGGGGATGGAACAATTCAAGAGGATGAATTTGATTCAAATCTCTACATTGATCTTGTTTCCGTTGACTCAGATGGAGACGGAGCTCAAGAGACGGTGAGCGACATTGCAGATTGTCCGTCCGGGTACATTGGTTCTCTTGGTTCAGAGTCTGTGAGCTTCGGAGGAAAGATTTGGCATTTTATAAAATCAGTTGTTCTTGGGTTGTTTGGTCGTGAGGTTCAGGCGTCAAGTACTTTTTCCTGTTACGTGCCGGTCACGAGTTATTCGATCGTGCAAAATGGTGATGGAACCTCCCGTGTGTATCTTCGTTTCAGTGAATTATTACAAGAAAATGCAATCTATAAGTTGGTTGTTGTGGGCGACGAGACTCCAACAGATAGTGAAAAGACAGGTGTCTTGAGTCAAAACGATGTAACTCTCTGTATTGATGATGATTGCGAAGATGAATATTTCAGTCAAAAATTTGCGATCGGTGAAGAGATTTGTGATCTTGATCGCGTGCTTCTTGAGGATACAGGGGATGTGGATGCAGAAGAGTATGAATCTTTGAGTATTCAGTATTTCAGTACAACAGGAGAAGAGCATGCGTTTGTCGCGACACCACAAACATATCGCGCTGGAGGATATCAAGAAATCTCTCCAATTGAAGGACTCTATGATTGGGATTGGTCTTGGGCATCTTCGATTACAGACTCTGCTTCAACAAATGTTATAACCCCAGAGACAGAGGAGCCAGAAGACACAACTCGTAGTTTTACCGCAAGTGGAAATGACGGAAGTGAAATCGTGCTTGCGATTGCAACCATTACAGATGATGAGTTGTTTGACCCATCTACTGCTGAGATTGAAGACGATGAAACTACGGATGCAGATGAATCATCTCCTGCAAGAACTGTTTCCGGAACGCTAGAAGTGAGAGCTCTTTTGTGTGAGAATCCATGGCCTTCCCTTGCTTCAGAAACCTTAAGTTTTCCATACGTGGAGGATGTACTCCCAAGTTATTTCTCATTTTATTACTGTCGCGATGCAGGAGAAGATGGAACAGAAGATGATCTTCCTGCGCTCGGTGATCCAATCGATGTCACATCATTTGATTCATCGGTGATTCGACAAGAAATTATCTTTAAAGTTGAAGGATCAAGTGATGCGATTGGAGTACGTGTCCTTCCAAATGCAAGTTATCTCTCACCTGCTGATTGGGTGGAGGAACAACAGTTTACGGGAGCATTTACACAGACGGAACTTGATTCCTATTCAGCGGTTGAGTCTGGAAATACGCTGTATGCTGCAGCTGCAAACCTTATTGAATCGTCAGGAGATATCTATCCAAACATGTATGTTGTTTCCTATAACGACAATGCGAGTGCAGAATCAGAGGAGATCTTCTCTCAATTGCTTACGAATTGGCGGTTTAACGCGAATAATCTTGAAGTGACAAATATCAATTTGTGTCAGGATGAATCTGATGGAACGTATGCGCTGAATGAGGATGAGGAGTATGTGAGCTGTGAATGGGATGGGGATTGTTATGAAGAGTTTGAGGAAGAGACTATTGTCTGTGATGGACAAAAAGCAAAATTGACACGCGACATGCAACGACTTATTGACGTGACTGCCCTTGCTTCATCACTCGATTCCTACGGAGAGGAGAATGGACATTGTGCCGTAACACAAGGTCAATCTTGTGACGCAGATGAGGATTGTCCTGGAACAGAGGTCTGTGTTGTAGGGTTTCCTGATGTGCAATCTGGGACGTTTATTCCTGCAATCTCAAACTCTATCTGGAGCTCTTGGAATGCCTCACTTGCAAATGAACTTGGAACGACACTTCCAACGGATCCAATAAACGAATTTTTTAACTGCTCAGAAGACGGATACGATTCTGCTTCTTGTTGGAACGGAGAATCTGGAACGTTTATGTGTCCAGAGAATTCACATGTGTATGGCTATCAGAGTGTCGGAGGCGAGGCGTACAAACTTTATGCAACCCTTGAACTTTCTGGAGAATATGAATGGACCGAAGATATAGATGCGGATTCTACAGACGAGGGAACGATTACAGTTGAGTATCCAACAGGAAACGCGCCAAGTTCTGTCATGAGCGGATTTTCATTGACACCGGTCTTCTGTGATGGAAGCACTTGGGGAGACTCAGCGTTATGTGGAGATGGAACACAAGGAGCGTTAGAAGGTTGTGAGATTGGAGATACAATGACCATTGCTTGCACTGCTTCTGGTGGAGTGATTGCCGTTTCCTGTTTATCAGATTGTTCAGATTTTCAAGATCAAACAGAAGCAGAATTTGCAGGAGCAGAATGCATCCCTTATGATTGTGGAAATGGTGTCGTGGAAACAGGTGAGGATTGTGATGATGGCTCATTGAACGGAACCTACGGACATTGTGGAGACACTTGTACTGCCACAGGTTCATTCTCCTGTGGAGATGGATATTTAGCTGGTTCTGAGCAATGTGATTGTGGAACAACGAGCACGTATGCAAGTGTGATTTTAGAATCAAGTAGTTGGGCAACAATAGGTCCAGATGCAACAGGAACAACTGCTTCTCCATGGTGCGCAACTTCAAACGGACAGTATGATGCGGGTGGAGATAACTGTGCGTATAATTGCACGCTTCCTGGGCTCTCTTGCGGAGATGGAATTGTAAATGGAAGTGAATCTTGTGACGGGGATTATGAATCCTGGGAAGGAAAACTCTGTTCTGATGGAGTGACAACTTGTACGACCACCAGTGATTGTGATGGAACGGATACCTGTGGTGGGACAGGATATGAAGCAGCGGGTTCAGGAACGATTTGTATTGGTGGGGATGATGCGGGAGATACGTGTGATTCAACAGATACAAATGAAGATTGTGAAGATAATGGTGGAGCATGTTCTACAAATACATACGACCTTTATCGCTATCGAACCTGCTCTTCATCTTGTGAATGGCCAACAACTTGGACGGGTCCTGTTGGAGGAGATCAGACTTGTGGAAACGGAACAGTGGAAGGAGATGAAGCGTGCGACGATGGAAACTCCTCAAACAATGATTCGTGTTTGAATACCTGTGAAGAAAACGTCTGTGGAGATGATTATGTCTATGTTGGCGTCGAGTCTTGTGATGATGGGGAAGTTGATAGTCATGGAGGAAATGGAGTGCTATGTGAAGCCGACTATGGCAGTACATGTAATTATTGCAACACAATCTGTCAGTATAAGACGACCTCTGGAGCCTATTGTGGAGATGGGGTTGTGAATGGTTCTGAAGTGTGTGACGGAACGTATTCAACCGCGTTTAAGAATTATGATTCAACATCAGGAAGCATAACGGGCTCCTGTGCTTCAGAGGAATATGACACAACAGATTCAGATGGCTATACCTGTAGATGGCTTGGAGTTTGTAATGGGGGAACGGAAAATGGAGAATATTGCACACTCAACTACACAACGTACGCAAGTAGTGGAACGGTTTCTGAGCTTACATCAGGAAATGACGTCAATTCCTGTAGTGGAGGAGATTGTGTGGCACCAATTTGCGCTGATAATTGCGGATCATCATGTCCGACATCTTATGAGACGACAGGATTATTTGTTGTGAGTGAATCGTTAGGAGCTACTCCTGGAGAGTCCATTAGGCTTTATAGTTATCTGAATGATGAAGGCGATTCTCCTGATAATGCAGCGCTCTATATTCCAGCCTGCAGTGTTGCAACATCGATTACAGCAGATATTAATGATGAAGATGTGGAGCATCCAGATGTTGATATTGTATTCGTCACGGATCTTTCAGGAAGTATGGATTGGGATGTGGACACGAATCAGTATTGTAATGGGGGAACCAATGACGGAGATGCGTGTACAAGTTCTTCATCATGTGATGGGTCGACATGTGAAGCTTCTGGAGCTCCTGTTGGAATTCGAAGAATTGACTATGTGGTTGAAGCAACGCGAGATGCTGTTTCAGATCTTTTTGATGCGTACGGTTCACTGGATGCGACCATGCAGATTTCCCTCGTCTCCTTCTCTGGATCAACAGGACTTTGTAGTGGGGGGTCAGATGATGGCAATGTCTGTCAGTATAATGCTGATTGTGAAGATGAAGATTGTTCTGTAGATGATGGAGCGGAAATTGATATTGGATTGAGTTTATATTCGTCGGAGTCAAGCATGATGAGTATCCTTGATGATTATGCCGATTCTGTAGTAAATGGAACACCTACGTATAACGGATTGAGTGAAGCTATTTCTATCCTGAGCGCATCTACAGCCGAAGTAAAAATTGTAGTTCTCTTATCTGATGGAGATCCAGGTCTCAATAGCACTTTCAATGTTGGTTCGTCTACCGGATGTTCTGGATATGCATGGTCTAATTATCCATCGACATCATATTATGCGGATGTTCCTGCGTGTGTAGCTGAGATCTCCGATGTACTTATTGATGGATCTACGGAAGGTGTGCCAAGAAGTGACATCCTCATTTACTCAGCAGCGGTCACAACAGACAGTGATCTAAAGGGATATATGGCACATATGTCTAGTAATGAATGTGCGTGGAGTAGCGTGACGTCCACTGGAGATTGTGAGGGAGATTATGCGTTTTCAGCATCCAGCTCAGACGAAATTGCTGAGATGTATGCCGCGATTGTGGATTCCATTCTTGGGACACGGGTAACATTTACGACAACGGATGACGATGGAACCTATACTACAACAAGTGAAGTTCAATCAGGTTCAAATGTCGAACTTCCATTTCCAACAGCGTTTGCCTGTCAGTCAACGGAACAGGTGATTCCACTCAGAAATGCATTTTATGGAACTGGAACAATGGAATTCAGCGACTTCAATATAACGTACTGTCCTTACGAATAATGAGTTATGGATTTGAATGATTATCCCCAGCAAGAACGGAGTATTCCCTGGAAGCCTATTGCGATTGGTGTCGGGATTGTTCTTGTTCTCATCGTCTTGGTGTTCGTTTTATTTCGTGTATTTTACGGGCGTCAGCAGTCATTCTTCTTGATGGAAGAGACTGTCTCACAGCTTACAACGAATGCCTCGAACGCATGCGAGGGGGTTGAAAATGTTGAATCGTGTCAGAATGGAAAGATCTTGGATCTTGCTGTTTCACATGCATCGTCCGAACTTTGTCTACTTCTTGATTCACAAACAGAACAGGATAATTGTCATTGGGCATTAGCTCGTACAGTTGTAGAGGATACGTACTGTAAGGTCATTGCTGATGAGGAATGGATGAGGGATTGTTTAGATGATGTGTATGGACTCTTGGCAGTTAACAAGCAAGATCATTCCTATTGCGACTTAATTTCTCTCACCTCAAGTAAGAGAAGTTGTCAGATGCAATTTATCGATGATGCTGTTACAGATCCTTTACAGCAACTTGCTTTAGAAACACTTGATCGATCCTATTGTGATCAAATGATAGATGAACAAGCTCAAGGGAACTGTCTCGAATTAGTGTTAAGCGCTCTCTCTCAACAAGATCAAGCTGTTCCAGAAGAAGATTCTTCAGTTAATGAGGAGGCCGATGAGGATGCGGATGGTCTGACGACCGCACAGGAGGCTCAGTACGGAACGGATCCATTGAATCCAGATACAGATGGAGATGGCTATTCTGACGGTGATGAAGTTGCTTCGGGGTATAATCCAAACGGTCCAGGTCTTCTTGAATAATCTATTGACGAACTAATATTGAATCTATGTTTGATGATGTAAAAAAGGACCCTGAAGACATGTTTGAGCAAACGGATAAAGTTGCTCCCCAAGTTACAGCTCCGACAGATCTCCCTGAACAAGCCCCTGTTTCAACAACAGGTCCTGCGATGAAAGCAGCGCAGATGATGAGTCAAAGTGCTTCTGGAGGAGGGGGATTTTCTTGGAAGATAATTGTACTTGTTGTTGGAATCCTTGTAGCGGTTACCGCTTCCTTCTTCTTGTCTATGAAGATTTTGGGATCAAAATCAACCCTTACACCAGAGCCACCTGCGTCATCTGCTGTGCAAACGCAAGAGGATACTTCAACAACGGTGGTAGAAGAAGATATTGTTGAGGAAGTTCCTGAAGAGCCTGCTGTTGCGTTAGATACAGATAAGGATGGTCTCACAGACGAAGAGGAAAAGGAGCTCGGAACGAGTTCCCGTGCGGCTGATACAGATGGTGATGGGCTTTTTGATCGTGAAGAAGTCTATACATGGGAAACAGATCCGCTTAATCCTGATACGGATGGAGATGGATACTTAGATGGAGCTGAAGTAAAGGGGGGATATGATCCAAATGGAGATGGTTTGTTGCGCGAAGCCCCTTCTGAATCAAGTTAATCCGCTTTCGTATGTCTCAGGAAACAACACAATCACTTGAACAGCCACCTATTGCGCAGAGTTCCTCGCCAGGCGTGGACGCTCGTGTGTTTGTGATGCCTGAACGATATCGTCATGGAGCGCAAGGTGTTATGCACCAGCCTGAGGACAAAAGAAGCTCACAACCTCCTGTTGAAGTAAAAACTCCAGGGGTTCCACTTCCACCAAAGGCGCCACCAAAAGCTCCAGCTTCAACTCTTCGGAAATCATCCGCAACAAAAAAAATCATGGTGATCGGTGTGGTGGTGTTATTGGCTTTAGGAATTGGTGGTTACGTTTTAATTCGTTTGAACCCACAAGTCTCTGAAACTCCTGTTGTGACAACAACAACTCGACCTGCACCAACAACAGAGACGTCGACGGACCCAGAAGAGTCAACGACAAAACCTGTAGAGAAACCAACAGAAGCCGTAGAGGTATTTCCAGTGGAAGTTCTTCCAGGAACAGATTCTGATTCAGATGGGTTAACAGATACAGAAGAAAAATTAGTGTACGGGACAGATCCACGTTTACCAGATACGGACTCAGATGGATTTTTAGATGGGAATGAGGTGTTTCATCGTTATAACCCAGGTGCGCTTGGGACGCTTTTTGAATCAGGATTGGTCAAAGCAATGAGCAGTACGATTTCAGATGTGACCTATGAATTCTATTATCCAGAAGGTTGGGATGTAGATGAAACAGAGGAAGAGCTTGTGTTAGATGCTCAGACAGGAGAGGGATTTCGTATTTCATTTATTAAAAAGAGTCCAGCGCAAACCTTACCAGACTGGGCAGATGTCCAACTGGCATTAGATCGTTCTATTATTGGAACAACAAAAAATGGTCTCGATCTTATTCAAGGTGAAGATCAATTAAGTGCGTATATTGATCTTGGTTCCCAAGTGATGGTGTTTGAATACGATACAGGTATCAAGACACGTGTTGATTATCTTCAAACATTTCAAATGATGATTAATAGTGTTCAAGTTGTGAGCGTGGAAGAGGTATCTGAGCAAATAGATGTAAGCGAAGAAGCACTATGATTGTGGCTGAATTGAATCAGTCTCTCTTGCGAGGAGGACAGAGAGTACCTCTTAGATTGCTTCAACAGGTTCTTAAAGAGTGTTCTCGTGTACTAAACGTTCGAAAGAGCGAGTCTATCTCAATTGGATTTATCTCTTCAGTGCAGATGAAGAGACTAAATCGTGAGTGGAGAGGAAAAGATCGCATAACAGACGTCCTCTCTTTTCAGCTTGATGGGACACAGATGAAGGGGGAGGTACTCTTGAATTATGCTCAAGCAAAACGGCAAGCACAAGAAATGAACCATCGTGTTCGAGATGAAATTTGTTTTCTCATTGTGCATGGAGTGCTTCATTTGTATGGGCACGATCATGAAAAAAAGACCGACGCCCAAAAGATGTTTTTCCTTCAGGAGCAGATATTAACCGCCTTAGATATTGATAGTCGATTATGATTCATTTTGGACGATTTTTGAAAAGTATGAGGCATGCGATAGGGGGGATTCGTGTCGTGTTTGTCTCTGAGCAAAGTTTCCGTATTCAACTACTTGCCAGTATTGCTGTTCTTCTCCTAGGAGCCTTTGTACAAGTTCAGGCATATCAATGGATCGTTCTTATCCTCTTGATTGGCTCTGTGCTTGTTCTAGAGCTCATCAACAGCATTTTTGAGCGGATTGTCGATGCGTTCAAGCCAAGAATTCACCCAATCGTTAAGGATATTAAAGATATTATGGCAGGGGCCGTTCTCATTGCCTCAATTGTTGCAGCGATTGTGGGGATAGTTATCTTCTATCCTTATCTGCAGGAGCTTGTGAGCTCGGTGGGTTAACGATATACTGATAGAAGTTATGTCTGATGAGATATTTACAGGGCTTGATGTTGGCACCTATGCGATCCGTGTTGCGGTCGGAAAGCTTGTGCCTTCACCAGAAGGAGGAGAACAGATCCATATTATTGGAGCTGTTGAGGTACCTTCGTCTGGGGTAAGCAAAGGAACCATCACAAACCTTGAAGACGCCGTGTCGTCAGTTTCAAGAGCACTTGAACAAGCAGAGCGTATTACAGGTGTTCCATTGAGCAAAGCATGGGTAGGGATTAATGGAAACCACATTATCTCTCAAGAATCTCGTGGAGTTATTGGTGTTGGAAGAAGCGATGGGGAGATTCGCGATGAGGATGTTGAACGTTCAATTGAAGCTGCGCGTACTGTGGCAACACCGACAAACTATGAAATTATTCATGTCATTCCAAAAAGTTTTACGGTTGATGGTCAACGTGGAGTAAAGGATCCTGTTGGAATGAATGGAATCCGATTAGAAGTCGATGCAATCATTATTCAAGGGCTTGGGTCCCAAATTAAAAACCTCACGAAGGCCGTATATCGTACTGGGCTTGATATTGAGGATTTGGTGTTTTCAATTCTTGCAACGGCAGAAGCAGTGGTTTCTGATCGACAAAAGGAGCTGGGGGTTTGTGTCGTGAATATCGGAGCATCTACCACAAGTTTAGTGGTGTATGAGGAAGGAGATGTGTTGCATACTGCTGTTCTCCCTATTGGGTCAGATCACGTGACCTCAGATATCGCCATTGGACTGAGAACCTCTATAGATGTTGCTGAGCAAGTAAAGTTGCATTATGCGACTTGTTTACCTGATGAGGTTAATAAGAAAGACGAAATAAATTTAGGAGAATTAGGAGCGCCTGAAGAGGAGTTTGTCGGAAGACGGTTTGTTGCAGATATTACAGAGGCACGTGTTCAGGAGATCTTTGAACACGTCGATCGAGAACTCAAAAAGATCGATCGTTCTGGAATGCTTCCTGCCGGAGTTATTCTAACAGGAGGGGGAGCAAAATTAAGTGGAATTCTTGAAGCGGCAAAATCAGCGTTTAGACTTCCTGTATCGCTTGGGACTCCGATTGGAGTGACGAGTGTGATTGACCGAGTAAACGATCCAGCAATGAGTACGGCAATGGGGCTTGTCCTATGGGGACATCATATACGTGGCACAGGAGGAAAAGGTGGGTTTGGAAACCTCATGTCACACTTTGGAGATATGGATAAGATCACCTCAGGATTCAAAAAAATATTCAAATCACTCAAACCATAGTCAAGAGAGAAAAAAGAAGATATACACATCTTCTTTTTTTATTTTCTTGACAGGTGAAGTGTCGATGTTAAAGTGTTGAGTGATTTTAGTGCTCAGTGTAGCGATTTTTGAGCACATGATTTGTTCAAGCAAGTTCTTTCTCTCTAGGAGGCTCTTATTCGTGAAGATCTAATTTGTTCAAACACTCTTTATGGCCCAAGTAAAACCAGATATTGAAACCTATGCCAAGATTAAAGTTGTTGGTATTGGTGGGGGCGGTGGTGCAGCCGTAAATCGCATGATCAGTGACAACATCAAAGGGGTGGAGTTCATGGTTGTAAATACGGATGTACAAGCATTGAATCAGAACCTCGCTCCTCGAAAAATTCCAATTGGAAAAACACTCACACGTGGACTGGGAGCTGGGATGAATCCTGATATTGGGTCTCGTGCAGCAGAAGAAAATCAAAATGAGATTCGTGAAGCACTCTCAGGAGCAGATATGGTCTTTTTGACCTGTGGGCTTGGAGGAGGAACTGGAACTGGAGCTATTCCAGAAGTCGCAAAACTTGCAAAAGATATTGGAGCACTCACAGTGGCAGTTGTCACAAAGCCATTTACCTTTGAGGGCGCTCAACGACGTCGGATTGCAGACGATGGGTTCGAACGACTATTGCAACATGTTGATGCGATCATCACGATTCCAAACGATCGCGTACTTCAAATCATTGATAAGAAGACGTCGCTCATGGATGCGTTTAATGTGGTAGATGATGTGCTTCGACAAGGTGTGCAGGGGATTGCGGAGCTTATTACCGTTCCAGGGCTTATTAACGTCGACTATGCCGACGTGAAAGCGATTATGGAAAGCTCGGGTTCAGCCCTTATGGGAATCGGTCGAGCAAGTGGTGAAAACCGTGCGGTGGAATCTGCAAAGCAAGCGATTGCCAGCCCACTTCTTGAACTGTCGATTGATGGGGCAAAAGGCATCCTCTTTACCATTACAGGTGGATCGGATCTTGGAATGCATGAGGTAGCGGAAGCCGCAAAAGTTATTACCAGTTCAGCGGATGAAGACGCGCGCGTCATCTTTGGAGCCACGATTGACGACAGTATGGGAGATGAGGTTCGCATTACGGTTGTGGCAACGGGATTTGACTCCCGTGAGCGTCGGACAAAAGCCCCAGGAACGGTTGAAGTCCAGGCACAAGGAACATGGGCGCCCCCTGCAAATAATTTCTTGCGTGTGCGGGAAGATGAACCTGCGCAACAGAAGCCACGCGTAAACTTCCAGGCACCGATTCCAGAGCGTCCTGCCCCTCCAAGGGTTGAAGCGCCAAGACCGGTTATTTCGCATCAAGTCCCTCAGCAACAAAAAGAAGAAGATGAAATTGAGATTCCAGCCTTTATCCGCAAAAAGATGATGTAAGGAGTCTGTCCAAAAAATGGTCCATGATCGGCCATTTTTTGATATACTAGAAGCAACGATTTATCGAATTAGACGATAGAGTATATGTATTGTGCCGTTTGTAATCATAAAGACACAAAAGTGATTGATTCCCGCATTTCAACAGATGGGGCGAGTGTTCGACGTCGACGAGAATGTGAGAAATGTGGGTTCCGGTTTTCTACATTGGAGGAGGTCGAGTTATTAGATCTCACTGTTGTAAAGCGAGATGGTCGCCGAGAAGCCTACTCACGAGAGAAGATGACGAAGGGGCTTGCAAGATCTCTTGAGAAACGGCCGTTTACCGATCAAGCGTTTCAGAAACTTGTTCACAAGATTGAGCGGGATGTACAAAAAAAGCGACGCGGTCAACTGACAACGCAAGAGCTTGGAGAGATTTTAATGAAGCATCTCAAGACGTTTGATAAAGTGGCGTATATTCGTTTTGCTTCTGTGTATCGGTCTTTCGAGGATGTAGAAACATTTGAGTCAGAGTTAAAAAAACTTAAACGTCGTAAGATGCCTCTCAAGAGTGTGCGCGCAAAAAAATAATCTTATGAATGAAACAACTCCTTCTTTCTCACAAACGTTCATTGTGATTATTGTAGCGGTCTCCTCGATCGTTGGATCTCTTGCGGGTGCGACGACCACACTTCTTCTCACGTCTCAATTTGGGTCTTTGCATTTATTTGGAGATGCTTCTACGTCCATGAGTCCCGCAGCCGTTGAATCAAGAATAGTTGAATTAATTGAAGATGAAAGTGCGAGTATTGCTGTTGTTGAGCGTGTCACTCCTGCGGTTGTAAGTATCGTTGTAAAAAAAGAACGAGGAGTTCTTGAGAGTGAGTCCTCTTATTTTTTAGGAAATCAATTTTACTTCACAGAACCCTCCACCGAAGCTAATAGGAATGAGCTCGTTGAGGTGAGTAGTGGAACAGGGTTTTTTGTCACGAAGGATGGGTATCTGCTGACAAATCGACATGTGGTTGATGAGGAGGGGGTGACATTCTTTGTCGTGACAAATGATGGAGAAGAACTTCCAGCAGAATTGATTGATATTGATCCGCTCCGCGATATTGCTGTTTTGCGTGTGGAGGGAGAAGACTTTCCGATCGTGACACTGAGTGACTCAGACACAATTCGCATTGGACAAACAGTGATTGCGATTGGAAACACTCTTTCTGAGTTTCGTAATACCGTTACAAAAGGAGTCGTTTCTGGAATCAATCGACGCGTCACAGCAGGAGACTCCTATGATGCGGAAGTCATTGAGCAGGCTATTCAGACAGATGCAGCCATTAATCCTGGAAACTCTGGAGGACCATTGATCAATTTGTTGGGAGAGGTGATTGGAATTAATACAGCCGTCAGTTTTCAAGGAGAGTCTGTCGCATTCGCTATTCCGATTAACGAGGCAAAACGGGCGGTAGAGGATGTGCAACTTTATGGACGGATTGTGCGTCCGTGGCTTGGGGTGCGATACGTTCTCGTTACTCCTTCACAGGATGAAAATTCAGTAGAGGAGTATGAAGTTGGTGCCCTTGTCGTGGCAGGAGATCAACCAGGGGAAGTTGGGGTGTTCTCAGGATCCCCAGCTGATCTCGCTGGAATTCAGGAGGATGATATTATTATTGCGGTGAATGAACTACCTCTTTCAGAAGATCACGCACTTGCAGAACTGATTTCTGTCTATCGACCTGGAGAAGTCATTCGTCTTACAGTTCTTCGTCTGGATCAAAAAATCGATGTTGAAGTAACCCTTGCCGAGTACGGCGATTAGTCCTATGAAAAAGAGAACGAAAATAGTCTGTACAGTAGGTCCATCAAGTTCAAGTTCTGTTCTGCTCGAAAAAATGATGCGAGCAGGAATGGATGTTGCTCGTCTTAATTTTTCACATGCAACTCATGCTGACCACAAACGACTTATTCGGTCTGTTCGTACGGCGTCAAAAAAAGCTGGGAAACATGTTGCGATCATCGGAGATTTACAAGGACCTAAGATCCGATTAGGGGAGCTTCCCGAAGCAGGAGTGCGTCTTTCTCAAGGAGAGGTGATGTGCTTCACAACAGCAACCGATACCTATAAGCCTGGGATTTTACCCGTGACCTATAAAAACTTGCATAAAGATGTTCAAAAGGGAGACCGGATGCTTATTGATGATGGTATTTTAGAACTAAAGATCACAGGGATTACAGGAAGAGTGATTCAAGCGAAAGTGGTAAACGGAGGAATCGTCTCTTCGCACAAAGGAATGAACTTTCCAGATTCAAACCTTCAAGTTTCTGCGATCACAGCAAAAGATACAGCGGACGCCATTTTTGGGATAGAAGAAGGAGTCGAGTGGATTGCCCTTTCGTTTGTGACGGGACCCGCTCCAATTCTTACAATGAAACGTCTGATTAAGAAGCATACTCCAAAAGGAATGGTTCCGGCTCGTATTATTGTGAAAATTGAAAAGCATGAGGCGATAGAAGCGTTTGATGAAATTCTTGCGGTGACCGATGCGGTAATGATCGCGCGTGGTGATTTGGGGGTTGAGATCAATGCCGAGGAGGTTCCTGTCCGACAAAAGGAGTTGATTGAACTGTGTCGGCAAGCAGGAAAGCCTGTGGTGGTTGCAACTCAGATGCTTGACTCAATGATTCGTAATCCTCGACCAACACGCGCAGAGGTCTCGGATGTCGCAAACGCGGTATTCGATCACACGGACGCTGTCATGCTCTCGGGAGAATCCGCAAGTGGAAAGTATCCGCTGCAGGCCGTGAAGATCATGACAAAGATTGCCATGGAAGCAGAGGCTTCAAAGTATGATGATGTACGACTCACGCTCGATCATGATCATGACCTTGTCAGCGCATCCTCTTTGGCGGTGAAACTCTTAGCTCTTCGTGGATCCATTGGCGGAGTCCTTGTGGCACATCAGCTTGCTCCTTGGTCTGAAACAATTTTAAAATCTCGCCCAGAACTTCCATTGTTCATTGCTGTGGGTTCAGATCGACAGGCACGTCAATTGTCTATTCGGTGGGGAGCAGAGCCGTTTGTGATGAAGGTGCAGAATGAGCGAACATTTGTTCGCACCGCACTTGCAAAATTGAAGAAAGAACGTCTTGTAAAAAAAGGAACACGTCTTGCTGTGGTCTTGGGAGAACAGCATGGAGAAGGGTTTGACCTTGTAGATGTAATATAAAACCCGCCGAGCGTACTCAGGCGGGGGAGAGACCAGCGAACGCTGGTTTTTCTGGTTCAAGACCAGTTTGAAGTTTGTGATGTGGAGAGCTGGTACTAGTGGACTTCTTCCTTGACCTGGGTGGAGCTGTCGGGAGCAACCATGTTGGCCCAGGTGAGGACCTGTGCGTGATCGCGGGCCTGGCGCCAGTTGATGCTGTTACGCTCGAGGGTCTGAGCGGCACGACCGAGGGTGACCATGTCGACGCCATCGAGCTCGTACTTCTGCCAGTGGCGCATTTGTGCGACGTTCGTCTCGAGGCGTTCTTCGGTTTCAGGATCGTTCCATTCGATCGGGTAGATCTCCAGGACCACGAGCCTGCCCAGAAGGGTCGTGTTCCAGGTAGGGCTGTCCTCCTGGATGAACCGCGTATCAGCCGCGGTCTGCAGACGGGGGAGATGTTCGAGATTGGCCGGGGAGGCCTGTGAGGAGGTGGTGGCAGTGGCAGAGGCCAAGCCAGCGAGGGGGGACAGAATCTGCACGTTCAGCTCCAACATGAGGGTATGGGTGGGAGGAAGTATCTGGCCAGCCCTCTTTTTCTAGCCAAGATAGCTGGATACTACCTAAAAGTGATGGTATTTGTCAATAAAAAAAGAGGCACAGAGCCTCTTTTTTTACTATTTTCCAAGAATTACTATTCTTGCCGTGCTTCTACTTCTTCTTCTGATGTTGAAGCTGTCGTTCCTCTGACTTCCTCGCTTGAAACCAGCCAGGTGGTGCAGTTTGGATCCAAACAGGCCTGGAGTGAAAATAGGTAGGTTGTATTAGGTTCGAGGGCATCTGGGTCAAGACTCAGACGGTCATGCTCACCAGACTCTTTTCTCAGGAGCTGACCTTGTTCGTCTGAGATACTCAAAACAAAGTGATTATAGCTTTGTTCCGGAGCCTTCCAATGAAGAGTGAGTTGTGTGGTGGGAGCACGTTCAAATGGAAATATTTCCATTTGCGCATCCCATGTACCAGAAACAGCGTCTGGTGGAGTCTGAGGCCAAAGAGTGTATCCGAGAACTCCTATAAACAGGAGAAGGACAATAGCGAGAATGTATTTCATATGAGTAAAGCTTAGCATAGATATGGGTAGATGAATCAAGTGATTGACAGGTGAGAGGGATCCAGATACGCTGAACGTACTATGAATGATACAAACGTTCAATCCACTTGGTGGCGCGACCTCTCTTAGGAAGGTCTACGTTTGTTTTCTTAAAAACGATCCATGGCCTTCCAGGGTCGTTTTTGTTTTGGGTGGTGGCTTTCACGCTCTTCCCTAGACAATAACGTCTAGACAGGGAGAATCTATGCGATATGTGAAAAAGAATCCCACTCTCGATGAATTGGTCCTTCTGGCTTCAGAAGGATTTTGTCAGCGGGTCACTCCTGAGTTGAGGATTGATGTGGAAAACCACTTGGAGGATACAGACTTCTGTCTGAGTGTGTACGACGACGATCTGCTCGTTGCATGCATGCTGTGCAAACTGCCGATTCCTGGCGTGCTCTACATTGCTGGAACCCTCGTGCTTCCTGCGTATCAGGGGCATGGGATTAAAGCGCAGGCAACAAAGGAGATCTTCAACGCGCGCTCTGACCTGAGTTGGTTTGCGGGGCGCACGCAGTCACCAATCGTGTGGTCATCGGTCCGGGCGATTGCGTCCGAGGTACTTCCAAACCCAGAGGGTTGTCATGAGAGCGCTCAAGCGGAGTCGATTCGCGCACAACTCGCTGTGTCGCTTGGCATGACGAACGTGATTCAAAAGGGATTCTATGGCGGACCCCTTTACGGTGAACAGCCAATCAATCGAGATGGACAGGTGCAGACTTGGTGGGACTCAATCTGCAATTTTGAGCGCGGAGATGCTGTGCTCTACATTGCACGTTTCTAACTGGTTGAACTATTCAGCCAGTTTTTTAATAAAAAAACCGCCTGTCCACGTGGAGGACAATGCGGGGAGAAAGGGAAGTCCGAGGTGAAGTACATGACGTTGTTCACCATTCTGAGCATGAGGGCAATTCCTCATTACCTATTCGCGACAGGCGCTCGCTTTACCTGGTCATGGCGAATGTTCCCCGAGCGACTTCTTGGAGGAAGTACCAGATACTTGGGGAACAACGGGGGGCGCATGAGAAACCCCTTGGTTAGAGCATTGTGGGCGATTAAGGAGCCGGAGGGTAGAAAGTCTGGTAATTTCTGTAACTCCTCGTCCACATACCACCACTCAAAAGCCATTACAGCCGGACAGCTTCATGAGCGTAGAGGAGATTGATTAATAAGTCAATGGTTTTAGCATGATAATCTTAAGTCTTGCGAGGATCTAAACGATATGATATTGTTTTCCCGCTGCACAAGAACGCATTCAATTTTGGATGATTTCCCACCTGGACCGGTGGTGTAGCCCGGTTAACACGTCTCCCTGTCACGGAGAAGATCGAGGGTTCGAATCCCTTCCGGTCCGCCACCGAGCTGAGCTCGGTTGAATGTGCAGAAGGCAAAGCTCAGCTTTGCCGAGATTCAACCGAAGTATGGAAGCGAAGGTGATCGCGCTATGCTCGACATCATCCGCGCTCAAGTACAGAAGCGAAGGTCGTCGAGCTGAGCTCGACAGCATTCGTTCCGAGCTCATATCGGTAGCCAAAACAAGTCGCGAAAGCGACTTGTTTTGTTATGCTAATTATCTATGTATTACGTATACGTTTTATTTAGTCTTTTTGATAGAAAACTTTATATTGGATACTCTCAGGATGTAATAAAAGATTTTCACAACATGAAACTGGAAGCGTTCCAGCGACAAAAAATAGATTGCCTTTCAGACTTATGTACTTCGAGGCGTATCTTTCAGAACAAGAGGCAAAGAGTCGTGAGAAATATCTAAAGGGAGGGAAGGGGCGTGCCTAGATGAAGGTTCAATTGTCTGAGACATTGAAGAGTTGTGGGTATAAGTATTTGTGAGATAAGAAAGTTGATATCCACTATCCAGTAATAGATTGTAAGTTGGTGATTTAGAAATGAGTCGATTAGATGAGCTAACTCTTGACTTTTTTACTATTTAGTATAATCTTTAGCATCGCTTGATTGCGATAAAAGTCCTCAACAATCCTATCTAGGAGAGTGTTCCTTAGGTAAAAAGAAGAATAGGTCTTCGGTTGATTCAACTGTGGACATGAACGAATGGTTGCGCAGTAACAGCATATTGGTGACCATTACACGACAGCGTCAGGACAGAGCTCTCTCTCGAGCTATGGGATTCGTTTACGAGGTTCTTCCTTTGGGACAAGTCGTAATCTGTACCTGTCGACATCACTTTCTTGAGGTTAACGATCTTTCGGAATTTATCCTTCTTGGTGGCTTCAATCGTGAAGAGCAGTACATTCCTCTGCATCCACTTCCGTTGTATGCGCCGGACGATCGCGACATCGCGTTCATCATCGCGCGCCGCGTCACCAAGGCGAAGAAACTGCGGGCCTTTGATACGCGAGCATTCGACAAGTGGCATGCAGAAGGCGGGGGTATTCTCTACAACTGTCGGAACGCGATTGGAGATCAAGAAGACACACAACTCTTCGTTGCGAAGCAGACGATCGGTCCACCGAGGAATCCAACTCATCGTGCCTGGATCAGTTTGAGCGATGTTCACATGGCACACATGTTGCCAGAGACTGACACGGTCGAACTCCCCGGTCTCCTTGATCGTGGGTATCTCGAGCATGGCTACATGCACATGCATACCCGTCCAGGATTCTCAGGTAGCCCAATCTGGGATGACGAGCTTCGGCTGATCGGTATGAACGTCCGTGGAACAAACGGCGGTAAACGAGGTGATTATTGCGGGTATGTCTACGCAGGTGACCTTCGTCGAACTTTCGAGACACTTCGTCCATCGATGATCGAGATTGCGCGTGGTTCTGTTCGAACTGGTGGGTAGATCGAGATCTTTGGGGTACGGATAGAGTTACCTTCGTCTACCAAATCAACTCTCTTGCCGCCCACCAAGAGTCGCCGTACAGGCCGCTCATCTCTGGTGGGCGTTTTTATTTTGTCAGACTCATAACGCATTATAAGTCACCCACATTTTTCTCCCCCACCTAGGGTTTTACAGACTTGCCATATTTCTCTCAAAAGACCCACTAAGAGAACGACTCAACATCATCCGACACTTATCGGTTCGCTTTGTTTTTCAAGTATGTAATACGTTCCGACTTGTTTCGCGACATCCCGCCAAAAAATCCCTACAAAACGTAAGGATTTTTTGTTCGAACAAAAAAAGGGGAAATGAGCGACTTTGACTTTTTGAATAAAAAGAAAACCGCACCAGAGAGTGTTGAAGCGCACAGGGCGATCAACTGTGGGTGCGGCGTGGTGCTGAGAAGTCAGTTCTTTATCTTATCAGGATGACGGAAGGTGATCGCCACAATAGGACTGCGATCCTTGTTCAGAGTCGGTCCGGTGACGATGTTTAGACTGACATCGATTGTCGTGTGAGGAGCGCTCCCCATGTCGAGACAGCCGTAGCGGACCGTAGTTTTGCTGACGTTGCTGAGATCGACGTCAACCGCGGCGAGGGTGCAGGTGTTCACAATTGGCACCTCCACCATGACACTCTGCTTGTTTTCCGGAGGCATTCCAACGGCATCATTGTCGACATCAGGCTCGCCGATCACCATGGCGAACGATGGTCCACGGTCCTCCATGCTTGCGACAGAGGTGTCCACGTTTTTGACGTTTCGGAACTGTTCAGGGATATCCTGACCGTCCTAACAGTTGGACCCCATGCGAGCGGTACCGTCCTTGATCATGATCTCCATGACTGGGTGAGTGCAGCTTTTAGGCATCCAGACGGCGCCGTTGATGCTACTGCTTGCGAGCGGCTCTGTTGGGGTCCTGTGAAGCTCTGTCCAGGAAGGAGTCTGCTGAACGTTCGGTACAGTCTTGAGTGTCTCCTCATCAGGAGTCTTCACAGACCAGAAGGCAAATACAACCAATATAAGACCAAAAAGGATGAGTGTGATGCGGGCAATCTTCACGAGTTCCTCCAATCGACAAAGGGCTGAGGCTGTCGACATGAAAGGTTACTCATTTTATGTTGAAAAGTCAATCCATCTGACTCATAGTTACTAAACAGTATGTCCTTACCTATTTTATGACGCTCGCCACAAAACCTTCACATTTTACGGAGGTTCGATTTCATTCAGACATCTCTTCCTTAGTAACTATCAAAAAATAAAAACCGTATCCTGTGAGTTGAAGCGACCAAGGGTAGCTTCAATTGGATACGGCAAGTGGGCTTACATCCTGCGCAAGATGTTCTGTCTGAGTTGGTCGAGGAAGCGGGTCTCGTCCTTTGTGAGTTGTCTTCTTGAGAAGCGCGGGCCTTGTGCGTTGCCTACTGAAGCGAGTAGCAGGTGTCCATCCGTGAACGTGATCGTCCAAGGGAGTGGTTTTTGTGTCCACCAGGCGATCAGAGTCAACGCCTTCATGTCGTCCGACTTCCAGATATAGCACCGAAGGGAGGGGGACTGCATCATGGCAGTTGGAGCTTCTGGGAACGAGGTGGCTGGTTGATCTTGCCAGCGTTCGTCTATCGAGACATTCTTGAAGTCGTGTTGTGCCGCCGAATAGGCCAATTGTCGGAGTGTGGGAGCTTTGTGGAGCTGTTGCGCACGTGCGCGTTTTTCCATCAGGATGTTCATGAGAGCGCTTGCCAATAGAACAAGACAGATGATGAGAAGAAGTTTCAACGATTCCTCCAATCGACAGTTGAACGTTGTCGATCCAAGAGATTATTCATTTTGTTGAGAGTTGTCAATGTTCTCTTATTTGAGCGTGACCATTATGTGTTAGCATAAACGATATGATTCAACAGAAACATCGTTGTACATGGTCTGAATCAGATCCATTATATAGTGCGTATCATGACGCCGAATGGGGGGTTCCGCTATATGATGATAGGAAGTTGTTCGAGTTCCTCACTCTTGAAAGTGCACAGGCGGGGCTTAGTTGGCTTACGATTTTGAAAAAACGTGAAAATTATCGCAAAGCGTTTAAACAGTTTGATGCCGTAAAAGTTTCACGGTTTACAGAGAAACAGGTTGAGGTGCTGTTGGGGAACGCAGGGATCATTCGAAATCGTGCAAAAATTCATTCGGCGATCAATAATGCAAAACAATTTCTCGCAATCCAAAAAGAGTTTGGTTCATTCGCGCAGTATCAATGGGAGTTCGTTGGCGGAAAACCAAAAGTGAACGCATGGAAATCCATGAGTCAGATTCCTGCGATTACTCCTGAGTCAACAGCGTTCGCAAAAGATTTGAAAAAACGTGGGTTCAAGTTCCTCGGCCCCACAACCGTCTACGCGCACATGCAAGCCTGCGGAATGGTGAATGACCATACAGTCGATTGTTTTCGATATAAGGAATTGAAAAATCTAAGCGACTTACAGAAATAATATGACCCTAAGAAAACCAGGAGCAAAAGCGATTGTTGTGTATCAAGATAAAATACTGCTTGTGCTTCGAGATGATAATCCAGCCATTGCGTATCCAAATACGTGGAATACGCCTGGTGGGGGAATTGAAGAAGGGGAATCGCCTGAAGAGGCGTTAGTGCGAGAACTGCAAGAAGAAATTTGTATGACGCCTTCTTCCGTGATCAATCTTGGAACAACGACGTACACGGATGGGAGTCTGGTGCATCGATATTATGTCCCCGTAACAGAAGAAGAATTTCCGCAAATTCGTCTTGGAAATGAGGGGCAAAGGATTGGATGGTTCACGCTTGAAGAACTCCTTAAGCTGAATGTCTCACCTCATTCGTTTGTCTATTACAAAACGCATGAGCAAGACATCAAAGAGATTTTATTCGGGAACTATCATTTTGTTCCAAGGCATGATGTTCTTGAGAGTGAAGAATAAAAAATCATGTTCCTGAAACATAAAAGCACCCGTGCGTTGGGTGCGAGATGGAGGACTAGAGTTGGGGAGGGCGGGGGATGAACATGGCTCGAGCACGAGGACTCATTAGTTCATCTTTGGAGTAGAACTGAAAGATGTAGTCTTTTCTCCGGAAGATTCTTTCCTGGAGGAGTGCATCGATGAGTGTGAAGATGTCCTTCGAGCCCGCCTGTGAACGGACAAACGTATCGATCTCCTGTAGCCAGAAGAGGGTGATGGTTTCGTGATATCCGCGCGAAGCGGTATTTTCTACGCCGACTCGGTGGTTACGGAGGATGATTTTCGGTTTCAGGAAGCACAACGCTTTGTAGACGTCTTCATACGTCAGCAAATGCCAGAGCCCAACGACGAGATGTGCTTCATGGGTCCACTCATCCTTTTCGAGTGTCTGGTCGTTGAAATGCGAGATGGCATCAATCCAATTTTTCGCCACTGAGTGCTCCTGGGGTGTTTTTGGGTTGCGAGAAGGTGAACGCAGGAAGATATCACGCAACGACCTCCCTGTCAATCAATGTGATGCATAAAAAAAGATAATCCATTCGGATTATCTTTTTTGTTTCTTTGCTTTTTCTGGTCGGGCGGGGCGGACTTTGAGGCCGACGAGTTTTTTCAGGTCTCGCACTTCTTTTTCTGTGAGGTGGCGAATATTTCCTTCTGGATAGCTTGTTGGGATTTTGAGCGTTCCAATGCGTGTACGAATAAGGTAAGGAACATCGTATCCAAGGAAGTCGCACATTTCGCGAATGTGATTCTCTCGGTTGTTTGGAATGATGATCGCAAACCTGTCTGGATTCATGAGACGAACTTTTGTTTTTGGGGTTTTGCCATGCTCAAGTTCGATTCCGTTTTGCATGGCGACGAGATCTAGTTTTGAAAGGGGTTGATCCAGCTCGACCACATATTCCTCGTCGGGGGCATGCTCTTCATGAATGAGACGCTTTGCCAAGATCTCGTCGTTTGTCAGGAGGACGAGTCCTGAGTCTTCGAGGTCCAGATGTCCTACAGGATAAATCCGTTCTGGGTAATCGACAAAGGAGGTAATGTTGTTTCGTTTATTGATGTCAGGGGAGGTGATGATGCCGTTTGGCTTATTGACGAGGATATAGACTTTTTCTTTTCGCTCTTTTCTATCTCGTCCCTCAACGCGAACGGTATCATCAGGCTGAACCTGATCTCCAAGACGTGCCTCCTCACCATTAATAAACACTCTTCCAAGCTCAATCAAACGATCTGCTTCGCGCCTGGAGCAGTATCCATGGGTAGAAAGGTATTTGTTGATGCGTTCAGGGGTATTCATAGAAAGTAGTTTGTAGCTTATAGGAGTCCGAAGATGCTGTAAATGAAAACGCTTCTGCGAGGTGAGGCAGAAGCGTGACGCAAGTGATCCGATCGGATCACTTGCGTCAGTCGTGGGTGAATTCAGTGAGTGATGGATCCTACGGCTTTTACAGCCTCAGCATGGACTGCGGGGTCGTTGCTGTTCACGTCCATCTCGACCGAGATGTGGACTGAGTCCTTCTTGTCGACGCTCACGCCTGCGGAAGTCCCAGCGACCTGTCCGGCGAACAGCCAGAGCAGGTAGCAGACGAATCCCAGACAGAGAAAGACTCCCATGATGGAGGCGATGAGAGTGAGGATCGGTGCCCAGGAGAGGAACTTGGAGGGCGAACCGACCACCTGCACCTGCAGGGGCACAGAGGAGCCTGCGGGGGGAGCAGTCGTCGCCGGTGGTGGGGTGGTCGACGGGAGAGCTGGGGGGCTCGCCACAGGAAGGATGTCGATCTGGGTGGTTCCCAGGTTGGTGTCCGGCGGACCCACCTTCCACAACTTCACCTGGATCGAGGTGGCTCCGGCAGTCAGCGGTGCACTGCTTGTCCAAGTCATCTCGTGCGAACCAGTGGCTCCGGCAGGGACTTCTTGCTCTCCACCGTTGAGTGCGAGGCCAGTGATGGTCACATTCCACTTCTCGCCAGGGACGAGGTCGGCTCCGTTGAGCGTGAGCTTCACTTCGATTTTGGAACCTACTCGGTTCCCACTGTGACTGAGATTACGGGCCATGAGGCACTCCTTTGGGTGTTCCTGATCAAGAGGACCAGAATCCGTTGGTTTGTGAGACGGACGCGCCATCGTATGCAAAAAACCCGATTTTGTCAACAGGTCCATCCTGCTCGCTGTGATATCATATTGTTCTATGCCCGGTAAGACTACTTTGACCTTTTGGTATATGTACGTCCTAAAAAGTCAGAAGGATGGGTTACGCTATGTCGGTTTTACTGGGGATTTAAAAAAAAGGTTTCAGGAACATCAAGATGGTCGAGTGATCTCTACAAAATATCGAAGACTATTTAATCTGGAGTATTATGAAGCGTGTCTTGATGAAGGAGATGCACGAGCACGGGAGAAGTATTTTAAATCAACAGCTGGACGTCGGTTTTTAGCCAAACGCTTAGTGCGTTTCAGACGTTCGTAATCAAAGTAGACTTACCGGGTATGCCAAAACTTGAAGAAATTTATCATAGGTTAGAGGCGAACAAAAAACGCCGAAAAGAGATTAACAAAATGCTTAAAGATGAACTTACGCACAGTTCCCGGTATCAAGAGATTGTGGAGGAGATGCAGACTTTGCGTGAAGAGAAAAAGGGGATTGAGCAAAACGTGCGGGCAGGTAATTCTGATGCGTCGGATCTCGATGAAATCAAGATTGAGATCGCAACGGATCAGGAGCTTCTCGCAGACATGGCATTGAACATGTATGTCAAAAATGAGACCGTTGAGATTAAGGACGAATACGATCAAACTTGGTATCCCGTGTTTAAAGTGAACTTCAAAAAAACAAATTAAAAATCTCGCTAGCAATGCCAGCGAGAGCAAGGACCTCGAGGAGGTCAGGGGTAGGAGGTGAAGTCCGAGAAGGCGTAGCGCCCTCTCATCAGGTACTCTCCCTTCGTGGCAGTGAAGAGCTCATCGCCATCGCACTTGACGATGTACTTGTCGCCCACCATGGGCCAGGACCCGTTCACGAACGTGCAGTTTGTGGGGTCCGAAGTCGCGGGGGCGGCCTCCGCGACGGGGGGAGAGGGAGGAGTCTCGGGTGCGGGCGATGGCGTTGAGGCTTCAGCGACTTCTTCTGCCTCCGCATCAGCTTCGACGACAGGTGGTGATTCTTCCACCGGCTGTGCGATCCCCTCGGGTGCAGATTCTGTCGTCGACGGCATCACAGCAGGTTGACTGTCCCGTGTAAGGAAGAAGACGGAACCGACGATCAAGAGGATCGGGCTGAGCACACCGAGTGCGATGACCAGCAGTCTCCTTCCAGATCTCTCTGGAAGGCTGGACTCCTCGGAGTCGTCGTCAGACACGAGCACCTCGTTTGCCGGAGGCTGGGGAGGAGTAGGAGGGTCTTGTTCATTGGTTGGCATCGGTGTTCCGTGTTGCGGGTTGTCTTCTGAAATTTGCTTGGGCTCAGGAATATCCCCAAGCCCCTCATGAAGAGGAGTGGTTGTTGTGGTCCAAGGTCTTGCCGGACGTTCGCCTGCAGTCTTTGAGGACTGCATGATTGGCCATACGCCACGCGCCATTCCTGGATCTGGCGCTTCCAAATCCTCTACAATATATGGATATGGATGATGCATGCAGGTCATGACTCTTCCTAATCTTGTTCTCGTTTACGGATGACGGAACGTGTTCCGACGGAGAACTATAACCAATTTTAAAGAAATGTCAATACAAACAAAAAGAACGCCAGATCGGCGCTCTTTTTGTTACTTTGTTTTTTCGACAATGTTTTTGAATACGGCTTCGTGGTCTTTTGCGATATCAGAGAGAACTTTTCGGTCCAATCCGATTCCTGCTTTTTTCAGACCATCCATGAAACGGCTGTAGTTGAGTCCAAGTGGACGAACAGCGGCGTTTAATCGGATTTGCCAGAGTCGGCGCATAGCACGCTTGTAATTGCGACGATCGCGATAAGCGTTTACACCGGCTTTGAGCATGGCAGGGCGTGCGAGACGGATTTTTGACTTGCGTCCCCACATCATCCCCTTTGTTTTTTCCAAGAGACTCTTACGTCGTTTGACGTGTTGCGTCCCGCGTTTTACTCGAGGCATATTAGAGGTTTGGCATTAGAGTCTTAACAGCTCGCTTGTGCGCTTTTGACATAGTTTGGTCTTGGCGTTTGTTGCGAGTGGTCTTTCCTGATTCTCGTCCATTGAAATGTCCTTTACCAGCGGTCTGCTTGAGAACCTTGCCGGAACCAGTGACAGTGACTCGGGAAGAGAAGGCTTTGTGTGTTTTTAGCTTAGGCATACAGTGTCTAATTTCGGGCTGAGTATAGCGATGAGTGGGTTTTATGTCAAGAAAATGATATACACCCAAAGACTTAGGATCGAGCGAGAATCATGGTGAGACGCCCACTTTGGTATTTGATCTCTTGTTCAACACGAATTGGGTAGGTTTCTTTGATTTTTTCAAGAAACTGAACCATGACTTTTTGAGCGACCTCCCTATGGGCTTTTTCACGTCCACGGAGTGGAAGCTCTGGCTTTACCTTGTTTCCTTTTTCAAGAAATTTAAGGGCTTGATTCACTCGCACTTCAAAGTCTCCAGGACCAATACGGACAGAGAGTCGAATTCCTTTGATTTCAACTTCTGCAGATTGAGCCTTACGTTTCTTTGCCTCCTTTTCTTTCTGATACTTAAATTGACCGTAATCAAGGATCTTGCAGACTGGAGGAACAGCCTTTGGAGAGACCTCTACAAGATCGAGTTCTTTTAACTCCGCCATTTTAATGGCGTCCTCTGTTTTTACGACCCCTAAAGATTCTCCTTCAGCTCCAAAAAGCCGAACTTCTTCAGATTTAATACGGCCGTTCACTTTGTAGACTGGGATATCAAGTCGTGGTTTTCGACTTCTGTGACGATGAATACGCATAGATGTGCCTCAGTCTAGCTAAAAAGCTGGAAAAAATCAAGTGATCAGCTATACTACAAGTTATGTCATCCTTAGCGATAAACAAAAAAGCCCGATTCGATTACGAAATCCTTGAAACACTCGAGGGTGGTTTGAAGTTGTCCGGGGCTGAAGTGAAGTCCGCAAAAGCAGGGCAAGTCCAACTTAAAGGGGCATTTCTACATATCCACAAGGGAGAACTTTGGTTGAAAGGAGCGTACATTGCCCCGTATAAACCAGCTGGGACACAAGACGGGTATGACCCGTATCAAGATAGAAAGATCCTTGTGCATAAACGGGAGTTGAATCGACTTGTGGGTAAACGCCAAGTAGACGGACTGACACTCATTCCACTCTCCCTGTACACAAAGGGGGGAATCGTCAAACTGGAGTTCTCCGTCGCGCGCGGAAAGAAACAGTACGAGAAGCGCGAGTCCGTAAAGAAGCGTGATGTTCAAAGAGAGATGAGAGAAAGAATGAAAGGGAACTAGGTTCCCTTGATTTTTTTATGTGTGGAGGGTAGCATCAGCTCTCTTTGTTTCGTGCAATCCCTGCATGTTCAAACGAGTGGAGGTACACATGAATCGTGCGTTCTTGGTGATCTTTGTACTCAGTTGGATTCTCGTCTTGCGCCTGGTGAGCTACTCTCATCCAGTCTTGGTCGAATTGATCAGTCTTGGGTCACTCATCCTCTTCTTCATTGTCTTTGGGGGCTATGCGTACAAGCGGGCATGCTCCAATCTGTCCGACCGCATCTTAGCCATGTCTGATCCTGATGGTCCTGACCAAGGCTGGGATCCTCAATCCGTCGAGTCTGCTCGGCGTCGTGCGGACGGTATCGAGTAGGCAAGGTCTCACGCGAGGTGATGGTCATTAGGTCATCACCTTGACCTGTATCGCTGATAAGCGATGCATCACGGCTCAGTACACTGGTACTGAGCAACTCAAAAACACGTCACCTATTGGTGGCGTGTTTTTGTTGGAGCTGGGGAGAATATTGGATTTTTCAAATCCAATATTGCGTTCGTTCGCTCGGGAGTAAATAAAGAGTCACAAACACAGGTGACTTTTTATTTACTCCCTCACTCTCTCACGCATCGAACTCCATACGGGAGTTCTCATCCCCACAAGTCCAATAAGAAACGGCCGTCATTTGAATGACGGCCGTTTCTTGGTGGAGCTGGGGAGAATCGAACTCCCGTGCGGTAAGGCTTTGCAACATGACGTTTCCAAGCACATCTCCGGCTAACCGGACCCGGCTCCGCCGGGTACATCTGATTACAATGTTACGCTTAAGACGTAGCGTAATACGTAACAAGGGATCGATCGCAAATCTCGAATGTGAGAGATCGATGACCTCACACTCCAGTCTGGATTTATAACACCCGACACTTAACACCCAGACGAGCTAAGGCGAATGGTTCTCTTACCCTTAGGCGAGAACAGGGGCGAATGAAGGAACACTGAAAGCGTTCTTGATCATTGCCATGACGTTGTTTGCAGTTGTCGTCTTGTACGAGTTTATTTACGTGCAGTCGTACCCACACGGCTTGATCAGGTTGGAAGGATCTCCCGTCGATACCGATCAGCCCCACTTTGTAAAAATAGCGATCTGTTCGAGCTTCGGTTCACAGCTCATTCGTATCTTCCGGCGGAGCCGGACCCGGCTCCGCCGGGCATCTATTTTAACAAAGCGGGACTCGGGAGGAAATTGGCGTTCTGCTTTTGCCAGGCATCCATTTTTATCAAATGGGGACTCGGAATCACGTGGAATCTGTAAAACAGATTCTTCGATGAGAAAGGAACATCCTTGTCTGAGCGATGGTACGCGAAAAATGGGGTTTTGTCAATGCATCTATGGTATAATTTTTATACTATGTTACCTCCACAGTCCGTGAGTATTTCAACGTCTACATTCTTGAAAGCGGTGCTTATTGTACTTGGACTTTGGTTTCTCTGGTTTGTCCGCGATATCGTAGCAATCTTTGTCGCTTCATTACTTCTAGCTGCGCTTATCGAACCATTTGCGTCTTGGTTCGCACAGCGAAAGATTCCACGTGGGTTGGCAGTGTTAATTGTCTACACGTGTCTGATTTCGTTATCGACGATTTTTCTCTTTCTATTTGTTCCAATCATCACTGAGCAAAGTGCACAGTTGATTGAGAACTCTTCTTCTTATTACACACAAATTGTCGATTCGATTTCGCAAATTGCGCCGTTTACAGGAGATGCGGATATTCTCAATGATGTCATCTCTTATCTTACGTCGTTTCAAGGAAGTTTTGGAACGGTGGGGACAGCGTTTTCAACAGTGAAAGGGGTTGTTGCAGGTGTGGTAGCAACGTTTATCGTGCTTGTGCTCGCGTTTTATATGGTCGTTGAGGAAGAGAGCATGCGGAAGTATTTTCGTAATCTTGCACCGGTTGAATATCAACCTTATGTGGCACATCTCATGAGTAAGATGTCTCGTAAGATGGGGGAATGGTTACGGGGACAAATTATTCTTGGGTTCGTTGTAGGAATTGCCGTATTTATTGGATTGTCATTTTTAGGAGTGAAGTATGCGCTTCTTCTTGCGTTGATCGCAGGATTGCTTGAGGTCGTGCCGTATGTCGGTCCAATCATCTCTCTCATCCCAGCACTTATCATTGGCTTTGCGCAAGCGCCATTCATTGGGTTTGCCGTTGTGGCTCTGTATTTAGTTATTCAGCAGATTGAAAATAATGTGCTGGTTCCTAAAATTATGCAGAAGGTAACGGGACTCAATCCCATTATCAGTATTCTTGCTCTGCTTGTTGGATTGAAAGCAGGTGGACTTGCCGGAGCGATTCTCGCCATTCCGCTTGCCATGATGAGTGTTGTTTTATTAGAAGATCTTTTTAGAGATATAACCGAATAATTATGCGTTACTATCATCGTCACTCACTCTTTCCGATCGCGGTTATTCTTCTGTCATTAGGGTTGGCAGGGTTTATGTATCAAACTCTTCAAAATGAACCATCGAGTTCAACTATCCAGATGGAAGAAGTAGTGCCAGTGGACGCTGATGCGTATCAATCTGACCTATCAAAAATCCTTGCGACATTTGAGGAGAGATTTTTTGCGGCGACAGATGATTTAGATAAACTCATTGCGACAGAGACAGCATTGGCAGGAGTATTGTCCTTGCGAGTTCCTACTCAATACAAAGATTTACATATCGGATTGGCTGTTGCGTTCAATCAACTTCAATCAGGATTAAAAGCAGAAGATCGGGATACACAAGGACCGATTCAGTCTATTGAGACTCTGAAGACCGAGTATTCATGGTTGGGAAAGTAGGGTATGGCTCGTGTTGAAAAAAATGCCGCACTTGAAAAACAAGTGAGCGATGTAAAAGGAGATGTTGTCGCGGAAGTGCGACGTCGAAGGAATCCGAGTTCTATAGGAATGAAGATCGGGCTTCTTCTATTAACGATTTTCCTAAGTCTTCTTTTATTTGGTGCTTGGAATATCGCAAAAATGGGTATCGTCGTTGTGCCAGTACTCAGCAAGTATGCGTATGAGGTCCCTTACCCTACACGCGTTGTTGAACCAGGTGTTTCTGCAGAGACAATTTTGCAAGAAACGTTTACCACAACACTTACACGTCGCTTATATGAGGGGGGAGGGGTTCTCAATGATCGATCTATTCAAGTTGCGCTCACAGAAGCATCGCTTACAACCTCTCTGCGTTCGTGGATTGAAGGGCACAGTACGGGAATGATTGATGTCTCGCGTGCGCAAGCGGTCATTGATCCAGTCGTTGGAATAGAGATTTTTACACCACTTGATGGATCCAAACAGCAGACCGCAGTCACGATTCAATTCTCTGCTACAAGTCAGGACGGATTACTCGTTCTGACTCCAGAACAGGTGTTTGTGGGCTCGCTAGAAATACCTCATCTGTTTCTTCGAACCTTCCTTCCATTTTTTGAACAAGAGCTTGCCAGAGTGAATGCGGTTATGGTTGGCTATGCGAAGATTTCATCTATTGAAGTTCTTTCAGGTGAGCTGGTTGTGGATGGAGAACTGGTGGTTGAGATCGAGGGCCAATAAGGTTTCTTATGATTCTATTTTATCGATTATCCTCTTTTGCCGTTGCGCTCTTGTCCGGATTAGGATTTGCCTCTTTTTTTCTGGGATGGGTGCATCCCTATGTAACCATTGTTCTGACCGTGCTTTGTGTCGGTCTTATTTTGGGTCGACTGCTTGGGTGGCATGTAAAGACATTTCAATTTTGGCATTTGTTGGGAACCCCGTTGTTATTTCTTGTCTCTAGTTTTGGTCCATTCTTCTTGCTCGAGAATAATCTTTCAAAAATCTTGCTTTCATTAATTGTTGTAGGTCTCCTGTTCTTTTTTGTAGAACATGTTTTTAGCTTCACACATCTTCCCATTAACTATCAGCCATTTACACTCGAATATCTTTCACAACTTCTCCATATTCTTTCCGTCTTCTTCGTTTCGATTCTTGGCTTCGGACTCTCCTTGTTTCTTCAAACGCCACTCTGGTTTCTTTCGTTGTTGTTTTTCTTAATTCTCTTTTTCATCGTGTATGGAACGTTATGGGTTGGAAAGGTTGATCCAATACGCGCACGACCGTATGCATTTGCAGGGGCCCTTCTCACAACAGAACTGTTTGCCGCACTCTCGTTTCTTCCAACGGGCTTCTATACGAATGCAGCGTTCTTAGCGCTTGGAGTCTATGTGTTCCTCGGGCTTTCACGTGCACATGCGCTCCATAAACTTTCTAAAGAGGTACTGCGACGCTACATCAGTGTATTCGTCGTCCTGACTTTTGTGATCACTTTAACGTCTCAATGGGTATGAAGAAATCAACTTGGCCACACACAATTCGCATTATTCTATTCTCCTGTTTGATTGGGGGAGCGGCAGGAGTGATTACAACGGCGCTGACAACGTCGTATCTTTCTGAGTACGCGCTTGAACTCAATGATCTCACGGAGCCGTTGCGCTTAACGCAAGAACGACCTCGAGCCCTTCCAAAAGATTATGCAGATGCGCTTGATCGTATTGAAGAACGAGCACTCCCAACGATCGGATCACTTGTGAAACAGTCGTTGCTTGTTGAATCGGGTGTGTCTGTTTTTGCGCTGTCGACTCCTGTGATCGCTCTTACGTCGGACGGATGGGCACTCTCTTCAGCCGGTCGAGTGGGGGACGTGGTCAGTTGGAATGGGCTTTCGTGCGAAGTAGATGAAGTGATGAGTGAACCGATGTTTGGATTTGAGTTCATTCACTGTGCAACATCAAATGTTCCTGTGATTGATATTGCTGGGGGGTACGGTGTGCAGGCGGGAGATCAGGTCTTTGTGGTCAATTCGCAGTCTGACCTTTTGTTTACACGCGTGCGCTCGGTTGAATTTGGAGAAGCTGTGCGCGTAAGTGATCTTCCTTCGCGTCGGATCATTCTCGCTCAGACTGAATCAGTTGTTTCTGGTTCCGCGGTGTTTAATGTGTATGGAGAGCTTGTCGGGATTACGAGAGTCTCTGTTGAAGGGACTGAGGTGATTCCATTTGAACACTTCTCAGGAGCGTTCACACAAGTCCTTGAAGCTGTCTCTGTCATTACGTATCCCGCACTTGGTGTACGAGGAATTGATCTTGCGCATGCCATTGGTGTTTCCGAAGATCTTGCACGAGGCCATCACACAGGATTTGTGTTGTATGGAGTACGTGCTGTTGAGCGTGGGGGAGCGGGAAGTAACGCAGGATTGTTAGAAGGAGACATACTGCTTTCTGTGGAAGGAGTTCCAGTTAATAAAACAAAGACGCTTGATGATTTGATTGCGTACTATGGCGCAGGGGATCAGATTCGAATCGAGATTGATCGAGGTGGATCGACACAAGAGGTGGTGGTGACATTGGGCGAACTGACACTTTAAGATATACTATACGTACTATGTCTCAACCAAATTACTTGCGCGATATTTTTAACAACTGGCATGGGGTCGCGATGTTTGGACTTTTGGGTCTTGTCCTCGCACTCATTATCTCATTTGTTCAACCACTCAAGTATTCTTCAACGACACGTATGTTGATTTTGCAGGATGTGGGTTCAGGAGTGGATGCATATACCGCGTCACGTTCAGAAGAACGCATTGCAGATAATCTTTCTACGCTCATTTATACCAGTACCTTCTTTGATCAAGTGATGGATGCGGGTTTCAGTATTGATGAATCAATCTTTCCAGACGATGCGTCTAGACAAAGAAAGGTCTGGGGGAAGACGGTGAAAGCAACTGTTTCGAGAGGATCAGGGCTTCTAAGTATCACGACATATCATCAGGATATTGAGCAAGCAGAACAACTTGTTCGCGCGATTGCCTTCGTTTTAACAGATAGAGTAGGGGAGTATACGTCAGGTGGAGATGTTTCCGTTCGTCTTGTGGATGAGCCGTTGAACTCGAATTGGCCTGTAAAACCAAACATTTTAGTAAATATCCTTTCAGGGTTCGTTTTGGGGGCATTTGTCGGGATTATCTTTACAATATTACAAACAGAGAGGATTCGTCGAAGACATCAACTTGTGCATGAAGACTTTTAAAAACGGGCTTATGGCCCGTTTTTCCTTATAAACAATCAAAAAACCCATTGTGAGAACCTTCTCACTGGCGATTCAACACGAGGAGGAGGCGTGTTGAGCGCTGTAAGAGGGCCCTCAAAATGGGCTCTTTTTGTTACATTCTAACTGGCAGAAGGGTATCAAAACCTGCAATGTGAGTCAATGGATAACAACAAAGGGTTTGCCAATGACTCTTGACAAAGTTCGTTATTTGTGATAGATTACTCCGTCACAGTGATAGAGAAATCTACATTGTGCATACCAGTTAGGGTGTTTCAAAATTTGATGAGGTTGGCTTGAATGGGCTGGCAACTCTGAAGACGTCCTAAAACGGACGTTGAAGAGATGACTGGGTGCCCATGAAAGCCAAGATCGCAAATTTTGGAACAGCCGATCCGTGTTCTGAAGCGGTTTGATGTAAGACTTATGACATCTCCTCCTTGTCATGAGGCAAACATCGAACCACTCCAGTACATGGTTGGATCCTAGATGAGAAGTAGTTCCCATTTAAGATCTGACCATGACTGTATTGTTCATTCAATTCAGTTAGGTCAAAAAAGTTGTATGCCGATGCCCATTGGGGCTCAAGCATGCACCCGTCGTATCCCTGTTCGGGGGACGGCGGTGAGGGTAAGTCACAATGTCGTGACCCCCTCATGTTCCCCGACAGGGACAAACAGTGTCCCTATCAATGGAGTCAGCATGACCTCGACCACCCGTTTCCTCACCATCGCCCTGATGGGCTTCGTTTCCACCTTCGCCCTCGCCGCCCCCATGCACCCGACCGCCCGCGACAACGACCACGACGGCTACCCCGTCCCCACGGTCGATGTCAACGGTGACGGCGTCGTGAACGGCGTCGACATCGGCCTCGCCAAGGTCGACTGCGATGACTTCGTCGTCAGTGTGAACCCCGGTGCCTCGGAGCGCCCCTACGATCTCATCGACAACGACTGCGACTCCACCACTCTGGACACGGTTCCCGTGCCCGAGGCGGTCTGGAAGAAGTTCATCTCCTTCGACGGTGAGTACAAGGGGAACGCGCCCACCAGCGGGGTCTTCACCTACGAGTTCGATCAGTGCACGGCTGGAGCCGGGCTGACCCCCGCCACCTGCGAGGTCGACTTCACCGACGGCAAGTTCCACCCCGCCGACGGATACATGATGGCAGATGTCAAGGTCAATGGGACCGACATCTACCGCAACCACGGCGAAGCCCCCGATGGACGGGAGCTGGCGACCCGAGCCGAGTACAGCCACTTCCTCGACATCGGTGGAAGTGCCGGCGGTACCTCTTCGAAGGCGAAGGGTACCGGCACCGTCGTCTCGGGCACCAGCAAGGCCTACGTCGACGGAACCTACGAGGTGGCACATGGTGAGATCCTCGCCCTCCGCGAGGAGGTCCTGGAGGCCAACGCGTCCCAGGACGAGCAGATCGCGGGCAACACCGCGGTCGGCACGGCGAACAACGCCATCATCGCCGGCATCGTCAGCTCGAACCGTTCGCGGGATGAGCTGATCGGCCAGGCGCTCGACGCCTCCCAGTTGAACGGCCAGGCGATCATCGCCCTCGACGGCCGGGTCACGGACGCCCAGCGGACGGCAGGCAAGGCAGCCGAGGACGCGAACAGCGCGCTCAGCCATAGCCCCCTCTTCGAGGGATACCTGGTCACCGGCCTCGTCATGGGGCAGCAGATCGACGATGGGGACAACGT